>DASZXM010000445.1:0-35967 GCA_035546415.1 Pseudonocardiaceae bacterium | reverse complement strand
TCACCCATGTTGTGCGGAATCATGTTGGTGGCCATACCGACGGCAATGCCGGACGTCCCGTTCACCAACAGATTCGGAAACGCGGCGGGCAACACGGACGGCTCCTGCAGCGAACCGTCATAGTTGGCCCGGAAGTCGACGGTGTCCTCGTTCAGTTCACCCACCAGCAGCATCGCCGCATCGGACATCCGGGCCTCGGTGTAGCGGCTGGCCGCGGGCCCGTCGTCGGGTGACCCGAAATTCCCGTGCCCGTCGACGAGCGGCGCATTCATGGAAAAGTCCTGCGCCAGACGCACCATGGCGTCGTAGATCGCGGTGTCGCCATGCGGGTGGTACTTGCCCATGCAGTTGTGCACGACGAAGCCCTCGACCACGAAGGCGTGCTCGTCGCTGCCGACCTGGATGTCGTACGTCGTGTCCGACTCGACCGGCTCGACCGACGTCACCCGCAGGAACGACAGACCGGTCAGCGCGTCGAGGCGGTCGGCCAGCGGCGATCCGATCCGACGGAGCTTGTCCACCCAGCCGTCGACGTGCGCCCGCGACAGCGGGAACACCCGGTCGGCCAACGCGATGCCGTTGCGGTCCTTGCCGTACCGGACCTTGGCACCCGTCACCGCGGACAGGGAAGCGCGGAACGCGTTGCCGTCGGTGTCCCGGAACCAGCCGCCACCGATGTGGGCATCCGAGAACTCCGCCATCACCGGAGCACACGGCAGACGGTCGTTGCCCTGCTTGCCGCCGTACTGATAATCGATCCCGGTCAGCCTGGCCAGGCCGTCGCGCTTGTAGTCGATCTTCGACCAGCGCAGCAGTGCTGTGCCCAGCGTCGCGGCGTCCCGGCCGGCCAACGACAGGCCGAAGAGCTCAGCGGTCCGGTCGAAGGCACCGCGCACCCAGTGATGACCGTGGATGCCCATGTCCGCCAGCATCGAGTAGATCTGGCGGATCAGCGTCGAACTCGTGCTGACGAGGACGATCTCTCGGTTCTTCTTGCGGACGTACCCGTCGCCGTCGAAGAAGCCGGCCAGGAAGGGCAGCCATGCCGATCGGTCGCCGAGCACACTTGCCGGAACGCTCTTGGCCGCACTCAGTGGCATCGCTGCTTCGAGCAGGCCGTCGTGGCGCGCGAAGGTCAGGATGTGCTGATCGCGGTGCGCCGGGTTCGTCGCAACCCGCTTGCCCCGCGAGACGTTGAGACCGTTGGCGATCGCCCAGCCATGGGCGACATCCAGTGGGTCGACATCGCACATGTGGATCCGGACACGGCCGTCGACGGCGCGAGCGCGATCCACCGGGAAGCCCTCGGCGACGATCAGGCCGAGCACATACGGGTAGACGTCGTCGCGGTGCGCGTCCAGCCGCGGCTGGTGGCTCTCGCCGTTGCCGATCGTGCGCCGGCCGGCGAGTTCGCGTGCGGCGGTCCAGCCGATCGTCAGGTCGTCGTTCACCGTCCGGAAGCGCTGACCCGGCGTCACCGTCATGGTGTGCCCGTTGGACCAGGTCACCCGGACCAGTTCCGAGACCGGATTCTCGTAGACGGCGGTCACCGGGACGGTGTTGCCGTGACCGTCCAGCACGAGGTCGCCGACCTCGACATCCTCGATCGGCCGCAGCCCGTCCTGAGTCGACACCAACGCGCCACGTACGAAACAGTCACCGACCACGCGCGACGATTTCACGTAGGCGCTGTTCGGGCGATAACCGTTCTCGTGCATGGAAAAGAGAATCCGACGGTGCACCGGCTTGAGGCCGTCCCGGGCATCGGGCAGGGCGCGGGAATGGATGACCGAGTACGCGTACTCCAGGTACGAGTCCTCGATCTCCGTGCGGACCGGGTTCTCCAACACCGTGGCGCCCGCGCTGTCGAACGCGGACGGGTCGACCTTGGTCGTCGGGCCCTTGCGGCGTGCCATGTCTACTTACTCTCCCAGCTCAGATGTCGATGGCTTCCTGGTCGACCCGGCCGGACGACTCGATGAGCCAGTTCCGCCTCGGTTCGACCTTTTCACCCATCAGCAGTTCGAGTGCCGTCTCGGCGGCGTCGACGTCGTCCATGGTGATGCGGCGCACCGACCTGGTCGCCGGGTTCATCGTGGTCTCCCACAGTTCGTCCGCGTCCATCTCGCCGAGGCCCTTGAACCGGGGGACGGGCGTGACGACCTGTTTGCCGGCCTTCTCCAGGCGCGCGACCGTGGTTTCCATCTCGCGCTGCGTGAAGGTGAAGATCGTCTCCGAGTTGCGGCCCTTGGTGACGATCTTGTGTAGCGGGGGCATGGCCGCGTACAGCCGACCGTCCTCGATGACGGGTCGCATGTACTTGGCGAACAGTGTGATCAGCAGCGTCCGGATGTGCGAGCCGTCGACGTCCGCGTCGGCCATCAGGATGACCCGGCCGTAGCGCATCTGGGACAGTTCGAACGTCCGCCCGGTGCCGGCGCCCAGCACCTGCACGATGGACGCGATCTCCACGTTGCGCAGCGTGTCGGCCAGGGACGCCTTCTGCACGTTGAGAATCTTGCCGCGCAACGGAAGCAACGCCTGGTATTCCGAGACACGCGCCATGCGCGCACTGTTGTGGACGAAGACGCCGGCTTCCAGCGCGAAGTTGTGGTAGCCGTCGACGGTCAGGTCGTAGACGTCCGCCGTCTCGGCCAGCGGCGTGACCGCGACCACGCGGTGGTTGACGAGGGCGGTCGCTTCGCGCAGCCGTGCGTGGTCACCGTCGTAGCAGGCCAGCAGCCGATCGAATCGCAGGCCGGTGCGCGCCGCCCGGAGCCGCTCGGCCTCGTACGCGCTGGCCATCTCCGCGTCCGGCAACGAAGCGAACGGGGCGAGGCGGCGCAGCGCAGCGATCCGGCGGCCGTCGGCCTGCTGTGCGACCCGCTCGGCGCGCGGGACCGACGCCACGTAGTGCGCACGACCTGCTTGGACGCGCGCGAGATGTTCGGTGGCCGGGTCGGCCATCCGCTGCTTCATCCGTGCCGAGTGCTGCTCCCCGAACTCGGGATGTTCCGCGTGCCAGGCCAGTACTGCCCGGCGTTGCCGTTCGCGCTCGGCGGGGTCGGCGAACTGCTCGGTGGTGCGCTGGGAGCGCCAGGCTCGAAGCTCGGCGTCCTGCCACTGCTCGCAGGACCGCGCACGCCACTCGGCTCGGCGCTTCGGGTCGGTGAAAAACGCCCTGACGCGTTCCGCCGCCGCGGCTCGATGTTCCGGGTGGGCCCAGTAGGTGGCCTGGCGCTCGCGCATCCGCTCGGCGTACGCCTGCCGTTCGCTGTCGCTGAACCCGTTGTACCAGTCCTGGAAACCCAGTTCGATCCGCTCCCGGAACGCCGGATCGCTGTTGAGTGCTGCCAGGCGTGCCAGGCAGGCCTCACGGAACGCCGGGTCGCGCCACTGGCCGGACAGCATGGCCGACTTGAACTCCAGGCCACCGTTGGCCATCCAGGCCCGGTAACCCTGGCGTACCTGGTCGCCCATCATCGACGCGTGCAGGGCGGCGTGGTCCTCCCACGTCATCCGGCGGATGTTGCGGGGGTCGTTGTTGCGCTTGTTCACGTCGACGTGGTGTCGGACGTTGCCGTTCGCGGCACTGTCCGTGCCGTGTCGCAGGTTGTGGGCGTCGGCCAGGTAGTGGGTGTAGACCCACTCGTCCCGGTCGTTCATCCAGACGCGCTCGTAGCCATCCAAGTTGTCACCCGGGGACTTCGCGGATACCGACCGGTAGAGCGGCATCAACGAGTCGCCTGCTTCGAGGGCATCGGCACGGCGGTACGAGCCGTCGCGCAGCCGGAACAGGTGGTCCGGCGTGCAGCGGACGGATTGGCCGTTGTCCAGCGTCACCCGGACCAGCGGGGCGCCGGTTTTCGTGAGCCGCGGCGCGACCAGCGGTGCCAACACCACGCGGCCGGCCTTGTTCGTCGTGTACCCGAAGTGAGTGACGCCCCGCTGCCAGTCGTCGGCGAGATCCTTGAACGACATGGCCGTGCCGGATGCCAACGCGACCATCGTGTCACCGGTGAAGCAGCCCAATGCGGAGTCGCCTTCCACGAGGAACAGTTCACTGCGGGAGACGCCGGTGGTGCGGCAGTCGACGAGTTTGGCCGGCATCGCGGCGCCTTCCAGCGCCGTTTTCCGCCTGGCCGCGTCCTTCTGCTGCTTCTGGGTGAGCCGTACGCGGGACGCGTCGACCACCTTCTGCAGCACGGTCTTGGCCTCGGTCTTGGTCTTGCGGTCCTCGGTCCACGCCTTGATGTGGCGTTCGACGACAGCCTGGATGACCTTGGTGATGCCGGCCGTGGACAGCTCGTCCTTGGTCTGCGACGTGAACTGCGGTTCGGGGATGCGCACGTGGATGACGGCCGTCATGCCTTCCAGGACGTCGTCCAGGACCGGTGGGTCCTCCTTCGGCTTGAGCAGGCCCCTGCTGCGGGACACCGCGTCCTGGATCGCGCGCAGCGCGGCGCGTTCGAATCCCTTGCGGTGGGTGCCGCCGTGCACGTTGCGGATGGTGTTGGTGAAGCATTCGATGGTGCGGTCGTAGCCGGTGCTCCAGCGCAGCGCGACCTCGACCTCGGCGTGGCGCTCCACTTTGGACCGCATGACGCCGTTCTCGTCGGCCGCGTTCTCCAGGTAGGTGCCGGTTCCGTTGACCAGCAGCGTTCCCGACACCGGGCGGTCGCCAGCGGGGGTGAGGAAGTCCACCATGTCGGAGATGCCGTTGGGGTAGTGGAACGTCTGTTCCTCGATGTTGCCGGCCGTGGCGTCGCGCAGCACGTAGGTGACGCCGGGGACCAGGAAGGCCGTGTGCCGCAGTTTGGCCAGCACCGCGTCGGTGTCGAGCTTGGCGCCCGGGTCGAAGTAGCGCGCGTCGTACCAGTAGCGGATCGACGTGCCGCTGGATTCGCCGCGCTTCATCTTGCCGACGACGCGCAGGCCGGAGCGCTGGGTGAACTTCGCCTTGGGGCCCGGACCGTCGAACTCTCCGGGCACGCCGTGCGCGAAGGACATCTGGTGGACCTTGCCGTTCTGCTTCACGGTGATGTCGAAGCGCAGGGCAAGGGCGTTGACGGCGGACGCGCCGACGCCGTGCAGGCCACCGGAGGTCTTGTAGCCGGAGCCGCCGAACTTGCCGCCCGCGTGCAGCTTGGTCAGCACCAGCTCGACACCGGACAGACCGGACTTGGCGTGCACACCGGTCGGAATGCCGCGGCCGTCGTCGTCGACCTGGATGGAGCCGTCGGCGTGCATCGTGACGACGACCCGGGTCGCGTGACCTGCGATTCCCTCGTCCGTCGAGTTGTCGACGATCTCGGTGAGCAGGTGGTTGATCCCGCGGCTGTCGGTGGACCCGATGTACATGCCGGGTCGCTTGCGGACCGCTTCCAGACCTTCCAGGTGGGTCAGGTCGTCGGCCCCGTACAGGGTCTCAGCAGTCACAGGGTCGTTCTCCCAGGTCATGGCGCGTGTACAGGAGGCGCTCGGTGCGCGGGACACCGGCGACCACGGTACTTGACATTATCCGTAGCACCTGACAACCCGGCGGTGGGACGTGCCGACGAGTTGCGCTGATCACGGTGACGGCCGCCGGACGGCGGTGGGCCCGCTCACCGGACGGCGCGGATGCGCTCCGTGATGGCCTCCACCGACTGCCGGTGCCTGCCGGACCGGCGTCTGACCATGCTACCCGCCTGGCCGGAGCCCTGGTCGTCGATCCGGTCGGTCGGGAACCAGACGTGCACGGCGGCACCGCCCAGTGCGGACCGTCCGATGTGGACGCCGCCGCCGGCGCCCTCGGCGATGCGGCGGACGATGTCCAGGCCGAGCCCGGTCGACCCGCTGCCGCCCGCGCCGTGTCCGCGGCGCAGCGCGGCCTCCGGGTCGGCGATGCCCGGCCCGGCGTCCTCGACGAGGACGAACACCGTGCGCTGTTCGACGGTCAGCGAGACGGAGAACGCGATCCGCTCGTCGGTGTGCCGGAACACGTTGCCCAGCAGCACGTCCATCACGTTGGCCAGGTCGGTCGCGGCGACCGGCACGGGTGCTGCGGCCATGCCGCCGACGAACCGCCACGCCCGGCCCTGGTCCTCGGCCAGCGCCGACCAGAATCCCAGCCGTTCCTGGAGCACCTGGGTCGCGTCGCAGCGCACCGGCCCGGGTGCCCGGCCCTGGCCGCGGGCGGCCCGGATGACCTGGTCGACCTCCTGCTCCAGCCGCTGCACGGCCTGCCGGGTCTGTTCGGCCTCGTGGCCGTTGCCCAGCGCGGCGGCGTTGAGCCGCAGGGCCGTCAGCGGGGTACGCAGGCGGTGTGACAGGTCGGCGGCGAGTTCGCGTTCCGCGGCGAGCATGTGGTCCATCCGGCCGGCCATGATGTTGAACGCCAGTCCGGCTTCGCGCAGCTCCCACGGGCCCTGCGCGGTGACCCGGACGCTCGTGTCACCGGACCCGAGCGACCGCGCCACCTCGGCCAGGTGTTTGGCGGCGCGCACCAACCTGGCGGCCAGTCGGTCGGCGACCAGCGTCGATCCGAGCACCAGCACCAGCGCGACACCGGACAGCACCAGCCACGCCGTCCCGACGCCCTGGTCGAGTTCGGAGTCGGGCACGTACACCTCGATGAGCGCGACGCCCTGGCTGAGCACCACCGGTTGCAGCACGGTGTAGCCGCCGGGAGCGTCCACGGTGTCCGCCTTGGCCTCCCGGGTGGCCTCGCCGAGCGCGGAGGTGGACGCGTGGCTGGCCCCGATCACGGCACCGGAGGGCAGGTGGACGGCGATGTCGCCGGCCGCGCCGTCCTGGGTGCTGGCCAGGGCGCGTCGCAGGGCGTCGGCGTCGGTGGTCACGGCCAGCACCGGCGCCATGGCTGCGGCCTGCTGTTCGGCGTCGGAGAACGCCTTGTCGCGGGCGATCTCCCGCACGGTCACGGCGAGCGGGATGAGGAACGCCAGGGAGATCATCGCGGTCACCGCGACGGCGACGCGGACCAGCGCCCACCTCATGACGACCGCCTCATGACGACCGCGGTGGTTCGACCAGTTTCACCCCGACACCGCGGACGGTGTGCAGGTAGCGCGGTGCGGCGGCGCGCTCGCCGAGCTTGCGGCGCAACCAGGACAGGTGCACGTCAATGGTCTGGTCCTCACCGTAGGGCTGCTGCCACACCTGGGCGAGCAGTTCCCGTCTGCTGACGACCTCCCCGGGCCTGGCGGCCAGGAACGCGAGCAGGTCGAACTCGCGGCGCACCAGGTCCAGCGGCCGGCCGTCCAGCGTGGCCTCCCTGCGGCGCAGGTCCATCCGCAGCCCGCCGACCGACAGCACGTGCTGCTCGGTGCCGCGCTGGGTGCGCCGTAAGAGAGCCGTAAGACGTGCGTTGAGGTGCTCGCCGGAGAACGGTTTGATCAGGTAGTCGTCCGCGCCGCTGTTGAGCAGCGACACGATGGTCGACTCCTCGTCCTGCGCGGTCGCCACGATCACCGGGACGTCGCACACGCTGCGCATCATCTTCAGCGCCTCGGCGCCGGACAGGTCGGGCAGCCCGAGGTCGAGTACGACCACGTCAGGGCACCTCTGGGCGACCTCCCGGAGTGCCTCCAGGGCGGTGCCGACGCTGCGCACGGCATGCGATGCGTCGGTCAGGTACCGGATCACCGCGGTACGGACAGCAGGCTCATCTTCGACCACGAGCACGTTCGCCACAGTGGTGCACGGTACGACATCGATCGGGCAAGATGGGCGCCGTGCGGGCCCCGATGATCGCCGTCGCGTGGATGTGCGCCACCGCCGCAGCGGTGGGCGTGTCCTGGCTGGGCGTGCGCACGGTGGTGCACGACGCGGTGATGAAACCGGTGCAGCTACAGGTGCCGGCCACCTCGTTGCCGACGGGTTCGCCGCCGCCGACGGAGCGGCTGACGGCCGTTTCGCCCACGCCGTCCACGTCCGTTCGGTCCACGACGACTACGCCGTCCACGACGACGGCGACACCCACCACGACGCACCGGACCACGACGACGACCACGACGACCGACGCCGATGTGCACCGGTACACCGTCAAAGGTGGGGAAGTGGTGCTGTCGATGACGCAGACCCGGGCGACGCTGGTGTCGGCGACGCCGGCGGCCGGCTATTCCGTTCAGGTGTGGCAGGAAACGGGTTGGCTGCGGGTGGATTTCACGTCCGGAAACGCGACGTCGTCGGTGTTCGCCACCTGGAACGGCCACCCGCCGTCGGTCCAGACGTACGAGCAGTGAAGGGCCCTGGCCAGCGATAACCATTCCTTAGGCCGCCCTTAATGTGAACGAGTTTCGCTTGCTGTTGCCCCGCCGTTATGTTGGCGCCCAGCCGATTCGACTTCGGCTTTTCGTATCCCTGAGGTTCGGAGGATTGATGGGCAAGCGCATGCGGTGGGTCGTGATGGGGGGACTGACCGCCGTGCTGGCCGCGGGCGTCGGCGTGGCGCTCGGCGGCACTGCTTCAGCCGACGAGATGACCGCCACCTTCGCCAAGTCGAGCCAGTGGGACGACGGGTACGTCGCGACGTACGTGGTACGCAACACCGGCGGCGAGACGACCCACAGTTGGACGGTGTCGTTCAGCCTGCCGGCCGGCGACACGGTCACGGGCCTGTGGAACGGCGTCATGACGAAGCAGGGCAACCAGGTCACGGTCCGCAACGACGACTGGAACGGCACGCTGACACCGGGGTCCAGCACGGACTTCGGCTTCCAGGTCTCGGGCACGGGCGGCGACAAGCCGAGCACCTGCACGATCAACAACGTGGACTGCGGCAGCGGCACGGCCCCGTCGACCCCGGTGGGCGCACCGACGTCCACGGCGACGGCGCCACCGCCCACGACGACGACAACGAAGACGCCGCCGGCGTCCACGGGTTCGTCGACGTCGGCACCGCCACCGGCATCCGGCTCGTTCGGCCGTTTCGCACCGTACGCGGACCTGTCGCTGTACCCGCTGTACGACCTGGCGGGAGCGGCGAAGGCCACCGGCAACAAGTTCTTCAACCTGGCGTTCATCGTCGACAGCGGCAACAACTGCACCCCCAAGTGGGGCGGTGTGACGGCGGTGAACGACCCGACGATCATGTCCGACATCAGCGGACTGCGCGCGGCGGGCGGTGACGTGCGGGTGTCGTTCGGCGGGGCCAGCGGCAGCGAACTGGCGCTGAACTGCTCCAGTGCGCAGGCGTTGGCGTCGGCGTACCAGAGCGTGATCACGGCGACGAACGCGAAACAGATCGACTTCGACATCGAGGGTGCGGCACTGAGCAACACGACCGCCAACGACCGCCGCAACCAGGCCATCAAGATCCTGGAACAGAACGACAAGTCGCTGAGCGTGTCGTACACGCTGCCGGTCCTCCCGTCGGGCCTGACGCAGGACGGCGTGAACCTCCTGCAGAGCGCCAAGAACAACGGAGCGACGATCGCGGCGGTGAACATCATGGCGATGGACTACGGCAGTTCGTTCCCGGCGGACATGGGCCAGAACGCGATCGACGCGGCAACGGCGGTCCAGGCGACGGTGAAGAACGTGTGGGGCCTGTCCGACGCGGACGCGTGGTCCAGGATCGCGGTGACCCCGATGATCGGCGTGAACGACGTCAGCTCGGAAACGTTCACCACGGCGAACGCCGCGAAGCTGGTCACGTTCGCCCAACAGAAGCACCTGGCGTGGCTGTCGTTCTGGTCGGCGGCCAGGGACACCCAGTGCCCCGGAGGCGCGCAGACGTGGGCGTCCCCGACGTGCAGCAGCATCACCCAGTCGCCCAACGCCTTCGCCAAGGCCTTCGCCGGTTACACCGGCTGACCCGGTCCGCGCGGACCAGCCCGGGCGCCCACCCACACCAGGGCGCCCGGGCTCCCGCATGGGGGAAGCCGCCGAACAGGTGACACATCCGCCCGGGGCAGAACCAACCCGCCACCACAACCGTCAACTGACAACGACACCACGTTTACCGCACGCTCAACCGTGGTACCTGCGGCAAACGACCAGGTCAGGAGATCTTGCGGCCCGTCGCGTCGGGGGCGGCGGGCCGCATCCCCACCTCTGGCCGCATCCCGGGCTCCGAGCCCGACCCCGACGACCCACGGCGAGTCATCAGCTCGGTGATCATCTCGGCCCGCACCGGCCGCCCCAGGAAGTACCCCTGCCCCAGGTCACACCCGATCTCCCGCAGGTACTCCGCCTGCTCCCGGTTCTCGATCCCCTCAGCCGTCACGCTCAACTCGAGGTCGTGACTCAAGGCCACCAGGGCGGGCAGAATCGTCCGATTGGCGCTCCCACCGTCCAACCCCCGTAGGAACCGGGCGGCCAACTTCACGTTGTGCACGGGAAGCTCAGCCAGGTAGGCCAACGACGAGTACCCGGTCCCGAAATCGTCGATGGCCAACCGGATCCCCAACCGGGTCAGCCCGTCCAACGTCTCCATGGCCTCGTCGTCGGTCCCGATGAACGCGCTCTCGACGATCTCCAACTGGAGATCCGTGGGGTCCCAACCGGTCCGCCGCAGCACCGACGCGATCGCCGGCACCAGCCCGGGCTCCCGGATCTGCGCCACGGCGAGGTTCGCACTCATCAGGACCGTCACACCGCAGCCGTCCCGCCACCGAACCGCCTGCCGGCACGCCTGTTCCAGCAGCGCGATCCCCAACGGCACGATCAGGCCGGTGTCCTCCGCCGCCGGGATGAACTGCCCGGGCCCGATGAGCCCCAGCGACGGGTGGTGCCACCGGGCCAACGCCTCGACACCGATCAACTCCCCGTCGCCCAACCGCGTCAACGGCTGGTAGGCCAAACCGAACTCGTTGCGCGCCAACGCCGCCGGCATCGCCGCCGTCAGCGTGTGCTTCCGCACGTCCTCGGCGTTGCGCAGCGAGTCGAACACCGCCCACCGGCCCCGCCGGTGCGCACCCTGGTCCACCTTCGCCCAGCCGACCGAGATGTCCGCCGCCCGGATCAACTCGACGGCCTGGGCACCGACAACGGTCCGTTCCACGATTCCGGCGCTGGCCGTGACCGGGATCTGCATGCCGTCCAACCGGATCGGGTCGCTCAACGTGCGCAGCGCACGATCGGCGACCTTCGCCACGTCGTCGCTGCTCAACGTCCTTTCGACACCGATGGCGAACGTGTCGCCACCCAGGTGCGCGAGGAAGTGGCCGTAGCGGTTGGCCAGCGGCCGCAACCGGTTCGCCACCGCCAACAACAACTGGTCGGCCTTGTCCATGCCGATGCTGTCGGTGATCGTCTTGAAGCGGTCCAGGTTGATGACGCACAACCCGACCCGGTCGTCCACCGCCGCCCTGGCGATGATCTCCTCCAGCCAGCCGGTGAACTGGGCCCGGTTGGGCAGGTCCGTCAACTGGTCGTGCAGCAGGGCGTGCTGCAACCGCCGGTACATCCGCCGCTGCTGGTCCCGCCACGCGGCCCGCTCGGCCTTGTTGATGTCCTCCGCCGCCGTGAGCGCGCCGTCCCGCAGCGCCTCCGTGAACCCGGTCGCCAACTGGCCCAGCAACGCCGCCAGCCGCGGCTGGGTAGCGGCCGAACGGATGTCCAACTCGTCCAGCAACCGGCCGCCCAGCAGACTGATCGAGTCGCCGAGCGTGCGTGGCGTCGAGATGTGGTTGGCCACCAGGTCCCTGCCGATGTCCCGGCCGACCTGCGGGTCGAACGCCTGCGCGCCGAGCACGTCGACCAACCGTCGCAGCGCGTCCTCCAGCACGGCGCGGGCCTTCGCCCTGCCTCCGGGAACGAAGCTGGTGCTGGCCAGCACCCTGGCCCACGACCTGGCGAACGCGCTGATCCGCTGGTCGAGCAGCTCGGCGGCGGTGAGAGCTTTCGGTGTCTGCGTCATGGGCTGCTCTCGGTGGCGTGCGGCTCCTGTGCGAACGGCGTAATCCCGGCGTGCCGGCCGATTGTCACCCGGCGGCATCCGAAAAGCCAGAGTGTCCGAACGATCGGACGCGGACGGATCAGGGTTTGCGGCCGACGGCCGCCAGGACTCCGGGTTGCGCCGGATCGTCCTGCTCGTCTGGGTCGGGATGCCACGCCGTCACCGTGACGACACCGGGTTCCACCAACTCGAACCCGGCAAACAGACCGGCCACCTCGTCCGGCGTGCGGTAGTGCACCGATGTGGGCGTGCTCTTGTACAACTGCGCCAAGTCGTCCTGTTCCTCGGCACGCTCCTCGAACTTCGTGCCGTGCGTCATCGTCACGTAGCTGCCCTTGACCAGCGCGTCCCTGATCTGCGCCAGGATGGCCTTCGGGTCGTCCGCGTCGGGTACGAAATGCACCACCGCGTTCAACAACACCGCGACCGGCTGCGAGAAGTCAAGCAGCGCCAGCACATCAGGGTGATAGAGAATATCGGCCGGATGCCGCAGATCGGCCTGGATGACGCCGGCCAGGTCGTTGCCGGACAGGATCGCCTGGCTGTGCGCGACCGCCACCGGGTCGATGTCCACGTACATCACCCGGGACTCCGGAGCCGCCAGCTGAGCGACCTCGTGCACGTTGCCCAGGGTGGGGATTCCGGAGCCGATGTCCAGGAACTGTCGTACGCCCGCGTCGACCAGCCAGCGCACCGAACGGCCGACGAAGGCCCGGTTGGCGTGGCCGACGGCGATCGCGCCGGGCATCAGCTTCTCCGCCCGCTCGACGAACTCCCGGTCCACCGCGAAGTTGTGGTAACCGCCCAGCGCGTAGTCGTACATCCGGGCCGCGTTGGGCACGGTCACTTCCACGCCGTCGGGCACCCAGTCCGGTAGCTCCACGCCGCACGTCCCTCGTCTCGCCCTGGCCCGGTGATTGCCTTGATGATTGTCATCAGACTAACCCGCCGCGAGGCGTTGGTGGGGCGCAGCGTGTGGCAACGGGCGGAATCGATCTCCACCCGTTGCCTGCCGTGTCGCTGCGTCCCCGACGGGTCACGGTGGGTGGTCAGCCGCGATAGGTGGTGCGGAAACAGGCCGTGCGGAACGGAACCTCGATGATGCCTCGGGATGTCGCGGGATTCCCGTTGAGAAAGATGCGCGCGTCCTCCAGGACCGCTGTCCGGTCCACATCGGACAGAGCGAGGACGTGGTCGTAGGTGGCCAGTGAGGCGACCAGTTCGTCCACGGTCATCCGCATCCGCCAGTCGTGCACGAGATGTTCCGGTTCGTCGAACGGCGCGTCGTCGGGCAGTTCGAAGCGACCGGGCCCGCGCCCGGCCTCCCCGGTCTTCCAGGTGATCTCGTCCAGTTTGGCCCGCCAGCCGATCCGGCGGTCGGGCATGTTCCACGAGACGCCGAGAATCCCGCCCGGCATCAGGACACGTGCAATTTCCGGCAGTGCCAGCAGTGGATCGGCCCAGTGCCACGCCGAGCTCGCGAACACCGCTGCCACACTGGCGTCGGGCAGCGGGATGTTCTCGGCCGTGCCGTCCAGCACCGTCACGTCCGGACAGTGCGTGACGAGCCGGGCCCGCATCCGCGGGTCCGGCTCGACCGCGTACACCGTGGGCACCCGCCGGGCCAGCAGTTGGGTGAACAGCCCGGTGCCCGCGCCGACGTCCACCGCCGACGGGATGCCCTCCCGCACCAGCCACTCGACGGCCGGCTCCGGCGGGGTGGGCCGAAGCCGGTGGAACGCGTCCGCCTCGGTGCCGAACCGGGTCCCGGGCGCCGCTTGCGTGCCGGCCGGTCTGAAGTAGTCCGTCATCACTCTTCGGTGGCCCCTTCGTGCCGCCACGAGACGAGACGGCGATCGGCGGCGAGCAGGATGGTGTTGAGCAGGTACCCGAGCACGCCGAGCAGCACGATGCATGCCCACATCGTCGGGTAGTCGAACGTGCTGCCGGCCTGGTCGAGCTCGTAGCCCAACCCGCTGGACTGGCCGAGCAGTTCGGTGATGACCATGAGGATCAGGGCGAGGCTGAGGCTGACCCGCAGGCCGGTGACGATCTTCGGTGCGGCGGCCGGAGCCACCACGCCGAACATGTGCCGCAGCCGTCCCGTGCCGTACGAGTGGGACGTGTCCAGCAGCACCGGTTCGATCGACCGGACACCTTCGATGGTCTGCACGAAGATCGGCCAGCCACAGCCCAGCGCGATCGTCACGATCTCCAGCGTGTCGCCCAGCTGGAACCAGATCACCAGGATCGGCATGAGCAGCACCGGTGGGATGGCCCGCAGGAACGCGCCCACCGGCTCGACCACGTCGGCGGCACGGGGGAGTTGGCCGAACAGCAGACCCATACCGACGCCGACGACGGCCGCGATGATCCAGCCGGTGCCCAACCGGGCCAGCGACAGCGGCGTGCTGTTCACCACGAGCGACGCGTTGTGCCAGATCGTCTGGGCGATGGTCACCGGGGGCGGCACGTTCGGGTCGTCGGCCCGCACGGCGACCAGCTGCCACAGCCCGATCGCCACCACGAACGTGCCCCACCGCTGGAGGAACCGCACCCACCAGCGGGACGACCCGCGCTGGCCCCGCTCCGGCGCACCGCTCGCCGTGGGGTGCAGCCACTTGATGTGCAGCAGCGCCAGCAGGCCCTGGTTGACCGCGTAGCCGAGGACGCCGATGATCACCGTGCCGGCCAACACCGTGATGGTGTCGCCCAGCGACTCACCCGCGGTCCACAGGTAGCCGCCGACGCCGCCGTCGATGATGGTGAGCAGCCCGACCGACACGATCACGATCAGTTCCAGACCGGCGGTGACCCGGAGACCGGTGACCGCGGCCCTGGCCACGGCGGGCAGCCGCACTCGAACCGCGGTCGCGACCGTGCCCAGGCCGAACGACTTGGCCGTGTCCAGCAGCATCGGGTCGGTCTCGCGGACCGCGCCCATGACGTTGAACAGCAGCGGCCACGTACCGGCGAACGCCGCGAGGGTGATGTTGGTGGCCGGCCCGCCGCCCAGCAGCACCAGGGCCACCGGGATCAGCGACACCGCCGGGATCGGCCGGACGAACTCGATCACCGCGCTGGTCGCCGTCCGCACGCCGGGCACGCTGCCCAGCACGATGCCCAGCGGCACCGCGATCGCGATCGTGATGCCCAGCGACAGCAGCCACGTCAGCAGCGTGGCGATCAGCGCGACCTGGAAGTCGGCCTCGCCGAGCAGGCTGAACACGCGGGCTACCACCCCCGTCGGGGGTGGTAGCAGGAAAGCGTCCACGAGGCCGGTCCGGCTGACGATCTCCCAGACGAGGAAGACGCCGACCAGACCGGCCACGCCGCGAAGCAGGCGACCGTTCACCGTCAGGACGACGTCGGGAACGGTGCGAGCATCTGCCGGATGTCGAAGTGGCTCTTGATGATGCCCGACTTCTGCATCAGGTCGGCGACCCGCTGGATCCGGTTCGGGTCGAGGTCGGACGGGAAGCCCGGCAGCGCCATGACGTCCAACACCTGCTTGGACAGCTTCGGGATGTGCTTGGCGATCGCGTTCTCGACGTTCTGCCGGTTGGCCGCGTCGTTGGCACCCTTGACCATGGCGCGCTGGAACGCGGCGAGCGTCTTCGGGTTGCCCTTGACGAACTTCTCGCTGGCGAAGTAACCGGCGTTCGGGATGTTCGCCTCGGCACTACCGGCCGGGAACACGTCGACCACGGGGCGGGCACCCAACTGCTCGGCGGCCTCGGTGGTGTACGGCTCGATGGTCACCGTAGCGTCCACCGCATGCGACTGGAGGAACTGCTCGCTTTCCCCGTACGGAACCGTCTTGTAGTTGACCGACTTCGGGTCCACGTTCACGGCTTCCAGGCTCTGCTGCAGCGTCGCGAACACGGCGTCCTTCTGCGAGCTGATGCCCAGGTTCTTGCCCTGGAGATCCTTCAGCGTCTTGATGGGCGAGTTGGGCAGGGCCGAGATCACGATGGTGTGCGGGGCGTTGCTCGGGCCGTCGAACACCAGGTCGATCGGGTTGCCCTTCATCTTGAACTGGATGCCGCTGACGTCGTTGGCCAGGGTGATGTCCAGCTGCCCGCCCTTCATCTGGTTCAGGGCCGTCGAACCGTTCTTGGTCGTGACGATCTGGACGTTCAGGCCCTCCTGCTTGAAGTAGCCCTTGTCGGCCGCGATGTACAGCGACGCGGAGCTGGCACCTGCGATGGCGCCGACCTTGATGGTCGGCTTTTCCAGGTTCCCCGAATTCGAACCGCCCGACGAGTCCGAGCTGTTTCCGGAAAGCGCACTGCAGGACGTCGCCAAACCAAGTGCGAGTACCGCGGTAGCAGTCAATGCCACCCGGCCGCTTAAGCGGCCGAAGTGCGCATCGCGAACACGCCACACCATGTTATCTAGTTCCTTTGTCGTGAAGGATGCGTGATCTGGAATCACGTGGGAAGGGCCGTGCGAAAAAAGGTGGAACCTCGGGCGGGGTCGAACTGTTTTCCGGTGCCGTCGTCGTGCGCCCGAGCGGCGGCGGACCGGTCATGGGGGTGCGGGCCGGTGACGTGTATTCGACGCCGATGCCGCGACCGCGGCGGCCGGAGCGGCGGCGCGCGACAGACGTCGCGGTCGGTGTGTCGACCGGACGGCGGGCGCCAGTCCCGGCCGGCCTGCCGGGGCTGCGGGTGGGGGTCGGGTGGGTCACGGGACGCGGTGCACCTTTACTACCAGTGATTATGTGGTCGTCTGTCGGTCGGTGTCCGTCCGGCCGCAGGTTACGTATGCGCCCGGGGGCACCGTCGCCAACCGGACAACCTCGCGGGCACGGGACGATACCCTGCGACTGCCGCGGAAACCACGGCCGGGCACTCTATTCGGCGCGATGTCACGTCGCCGTACGGAAAAAGTGTCGACACTTTACCTGAAGCGAGAAGTGTCGACACTTTGTGCCGATCACTCTTCCGGGACCCCCAGGCACCGGAAGCCGAACGACGAATGTGCCCCGCGGAACGACCACCGTGGGTAGCACGGCGCCGTTCCGCCGCGGCATGCACGGTCCATGCCGCGTCATTGAATGTGTGGCCAGGAAATCTGCCCGGGCCTTTCACGATGTGGCCCCGGTCGTCACCGTATGTGTACCGACGGAAGAGAGGGGTCGGTTCGACACCGGACGCATGCCCAGCAAGCGGTGTCGATTCGTGATCACGCGCGCCAGAATGTCACGCTGTCGACAGCGTGTCAAACCCCCTACGCATACGTTTTCGCCGGCCGGCGGACGCTCGCGGAGCCGGCATTCTGGCCGGTCGTGCGGCTACAGTCGGTCGATATGAGAACGCGACTATATCCGCATCGTGGCGTCTTCGTGACCATCGTGCGGTAGCCGAACCTTCACCGTTGGACCGCTCGGTCGACGGCTGTCGGACATTGGTGGGAATCTCGAACGGCCAACCTGGTGAGAGGAGAACTGCGAGTGAGCAGCGCGGATGTACTGATTGACGCTTTTGGGCGGATTCGCGAGGTCGTCCACGAGGCCGTGGACGGGCTGCACCCGGACGATCTGGCGTTCCAACTGGAGGAGGGCACCAACTCGATCGCCTGGCTGGTCTGGCACCTCACCCGGGTGCAGGACGACCACATCGCCGACGTCGCCAAGCTGCGGCAGGTGTGGACGGCCAAGGGCTGGGACGAGAAGTTCGACCTGCCGTTCACGCCGGATGCCACCGGCTACGGCGACGGTCCGGCCGACGTGGCCGCGCTGGGCGGCACCACGGCCGAACTTCTCGTCGGCTACCACGACGAGGTGTACCAGCAGACCGTCGACTACCTGCGCACCGTCACCGACGACGACCTGCCCACGGTCGTGGACACCCGCTGGGACCCGCCGGTGACGCTGGGCGTGCGGCTGGTCAGCGTCGTGTCCGACGACCTCCAGCACGCGGGCGCGGCCATGTTCCTCAGGGGCTACCTGTCCCGTCGGTGACCTCGACCGACATCGAGGTCCTCCCACCGAACCGGCCCTGCCCCCGCCAGGGCCGGTTCCGCGTTGTCCGGACCCCTGTGCCGACCACCGCCGGACGGAAAACCCCTGGCTGGTGCCGGTAGGTTGGCATGCGTGCTGACCATGCAGGACGCGTTGCTCGCGCTCACCACGTACTGGACCGACCGGGGCTGCATGGTCGTGCAGCCGTTCAACACCGAGGTCGGTGCAGGGACGCTGAACCCCGCGACCGTGCTGCGCGTGCTGGGGCCCGAGCCGTGGCACGTGTCCTACGTGGAACCCAGCGTCCGGCCGGACGACGCCCGCTACGGCGAGAACCCGAACCGGCTGCAAACCCACACCCAGTTCCAGGTCGTCCTCAAGCCCGACCCCGGCGACCCGCAGGAGCTGTACCTGGGCAGCCTCGCCGCACTCGGTATCGACGTCGACGCGCACGACGTGCGGTTCGTCGAGGACAACTGGGCGTCACCGGCACTGGGCGCGTGGGGCCTGGGCTGGGAGGTGTGGCTGGACGGCCTGGAGATCACCCAGTTCACGTACTTCCAGCAGGCCGGCGGCTCCACGCTGAACCCGGTGTCGGTGGAGATCACCTACGGCGTCGAGCGGATCATGATGGCCCTGCAGGGCGTCGACCACTTCGCCAAGATCGCCTACGCGCCGGGCATTTCCTACGGCGAGGCGTTCGGCCAGGCCGAGTACGAGATGAGCCGGTACTACCTGGACGACGCCGACGTCGACACGAACCGGCGGTTGTTCGAGGACTACGCGTCGGAGGCGCGGCGCATGCTGGACGCGCGGCTGCCGGTGCCGGCGCACTACTACGTCCTCAAGTGCTCCCACGCGTTCAACGTGCTGGACGCCCGCGGCTCCGTGTCGACCACGGAACGCGCCAGGGCGTTCGCCCGGATGCGGGCGCTGTCCCGCGAGGTCGCGCAGCTGTGGCAGGAACGCCGCGCCGAGCTGGACCACCCGCTCGGCGTGACGCGCCCGCCCACGCCGGCGGCGCTGCCCGCCGCGCTGCCGGTGGTCGACGCGCCCGCGACGCTGCTGTTCGAGATCGGCACGGAGGAACTGCCGGCCGCCGAGGTGACGCGCACGGCGGAGGCGGTGCGGTCGGCCGTGACCACGAAACTCGCCGCGACCCGCCTGGCGCACGGCGAAATCCGCTGCCACGCGACGCCACGGCGGATCATCACGTTGGTCGACGCGGTGTCACCGCGGGAACCGGACGCCTCGCGCACCGTGCGCGGCCCACGGATCGGCGTGGCCTACGACGCGGACGGCGAGCCGACGAAGGCGGCGATCGGGTTCGCGCGCGGCCAGGGCGTGGACGTCGCCGACCTGGTGCGGGTGGACGACCAGGTGGCGGCGGTGCGGACGGACGCGGGCCGGGGCGCGGTCGAGGTGCTGTCGGAACTGCTCGGCTCGGTGGTGGCCGAACTGCGCGCCGAGAAGAACATGAGGTGGAACGACCCGACGCTGTCGTTCTCCCGACCGGTGCGGTGGCTGGTCGCGTTGCTGGACGACGTCGAGGTGCCGATCGCGGTGTCGTCGCTGGCCGGTGGCCGGACGACCCGGGTGCACCGGACGGCGCCGGAACCGGTGGTCGAGGTGCCGTCGGCCCGGGGTTACGTCGAATTCCTGGCCGGGCACGGCATCGTCGCGGACGGTGGCGAACGCCGGTCGCGGATCGTGACGGCGGCGGCCGAACTGGCGGCCGGCGTGGGCGGTGTCATCGGTGACGAGCCGGCGCTGCTGGACGAGATCGCCAACCTGGTCGAGTCGCCGACACCGATCCTGGGCACGTTCGACGCGCGCTATCTGGAGTTGCCGCCGGAGATCCTGACCACCGTGATGCGCAAGCACCAGCGGTACCTGCCGGTGCGGGACTCGTCGGGCGCGCTGCTGCCGTACTTCGTGACAGTGGCGAACGGCGCAGTCGACGCCGACGTCGTGCGCGCCGGCAACGAGGCGGTGCTGCGCGCCCGGTACGACGACGCGGCGTTCTTCTGGCGGGCCGACCTGCGGACGCCGCTGGCGACCATGCGGGCCGGGTTGGACAAGCTGGCGTTCGCGGCGGGCCTGGGTTCGATGGCCGACCGGGCCCGGCGGATCGGCGCGGTCGCGTTGCGACTGGGCGCGGGTGTGGCCGACCGGGCGGTGCTGGAACGAGCCGCCGAGCTGGCGAAGTTCGACCTGGCGTCGCAGATGGTGATCGAACTGACCAGCCTGGCCGGCACGATGGCCCGGGAGTACGCGGTGCGGGCCGGCGAACCGGCAGCGGTCGCCGACGCGCTGTACGAGATGGAACTGCCCAGGTCGGCGGGTGACGCGCTGCCGGCGACCGTGCCCGGGGCGCTGCTGTCGCTGGCGGACCGGTTCGACCTGCTGGCCGGTCTGTTCGCGGTGGAGGCGAACGCGTCGGGCAGTTCGGACCCGTTCGGGCTGCGGCGCGCGGCGGCGGGTGTGGTGACGGTGCTGCGGTCGGTGCCGGCGGTGCGGGACGTCACGATCAGTCGCGGCCTGGCGGTGGCGGCGGAGCAGCTGCCCGACGTGCCGACGCCCGATCTGTCCGTCGCGCAGGAGTTCGTGGTGCGCCGCTACGAGCAGCAACTCGTGGATGCCGGCCACGACCACCGCTTCGTCGCGGCGGTCCTCCCACTGGCCGACTCACCGGCAGCCGCGGACGAGACACTGGCCGAACTGGAACGGCGAGCCGGCACGCAGGAGTTCGACGCGCTGGTCGCGGCGGTACAGCGGGTCCGCCGGATCGTCCCGGCGGATGTCCCCGCCGGGTTCGACGCGGGCCTGCTGACCGGCCCGGCGGAACTGGCCCTGGTCGAGGCGGTGGCGAAGGCCGGCCCGGTCGCGGACCTCGCGTCGTTCGCCGAATCCGGCGCCGCGCTGGTCGGCCCGATCAACGCCTTCTTCGACGAGGTGTTGGTGATGGCGGAGGACCCGGCGGTCCGCGCCGCCCGACTGGGTCTGCTCGCGACGATCCGCGACCTGGCCGACCGGGTTCTGGACTGGCAGGCGGTGGGATGAAAACGCGACGGGCCGTTGTTATAGGTGTCGGAACGGCCGGAGCGGGCGAGGTTGGAGCCCGGAAGGACGTTCGGGTTCGGTGAAGGAGGTTCGGAACGATGAAGGTGCGTTCCTCGTTGCGGTCGCTGAAGAACAAGGCCGGCTCGCAGGTGGTCAGGCGGGCAGGCAAGGTTCTCGTGATCAACAGGAAGAACCCGAGGTTCAACGCCCGCCAGGGCTGACCCGAGATTCCCGAAGCCGGCAGCACAAGCTGCCGGCTTCGCGCCTGTCCGGGGGCTTGCCGTATCGCCCGGGCGGCCGGACACGACCCCACGCTGCCCAGTTCGCCGCACGCTGCGCTCGGTAGGCGGCTGGCCGGTGGTGGCGTGGGTTGCCGGCTTCGCGCGCGTGTTCGCGCCCGGCTGGTCGTGCCGCTCGTGCTGGCGGCCGCCCAGTCCGCGGGTCGCGAGTCCGGTGGGAGCCTGGTCGTTGGTGGTGTGGGCTGCTGGCGTCGCGGATATCGGGGGGTTTGCCGCATCATCTGGCCGGCTGGAGGTGACCTAATACCGCCCAGTTCGCGGGTTGCGGGGCTTGGTGGGTGGCTGGTCGTTGGTGGGTGGGCTGCTGGCGTCGCCGATATCGGGGGCTTGCCGCATCGCGTCGCCGGGCATGAGCGCACGCTGCCCAGTCCGCCGCACGCGGCGTTCGGCAGTCGCCTGGTCGCTGGCACGGGCTGCCGCTTCTCGCGCCTGTTCGGGCCCGGCCGGTGTGTCGCTCGTGCTGGCGGCACGGCACCGCGCAGGCCCGGCTCGGCCACCTGCCGCTGTTCAGCCGGGCGTCAGCGCACGCCTCTCGGGCGGAACTGGATGCTGATTCTCGGGCCCACCGACTTCGACGTCTTCGGGATGGCGTGTTCCCATGTGCGCTGGCAGGAGCCGCCCATCACGATCAGGTCGCCGTGGCCCAGGGCGTATCGCTGGCTGGGGCCGCCCGTGCGGGGGCGCAGCGTCAAGGCTCGCGGGGCGCCCACCGACACGATCGCGACCATCGTGTCCTCCTTGTTCCCCCTGCCGATGCGGTCGCCGTGCCAGGCCACGCTGTCGCGGCCGTCCCGGTACAGGCACAGGCCGGCTGTCCGGAACGGCTCGCCCAGTTCCGGTCGGTAGTGGTCGGTCAGCGCGTCCCGCGCCACCGTCAGCACCGGGTGCGGCAACGGGTCGTCCTCGCCGTAGAAGCACAGCAGCCTCGGGACGTCGACCACACGGTCGTACATGCGCCTGCGCTCCGCCTGCCACGGCACCGACCCGGCCAACGCCTCGAACAGCGTGTCCGCACCCGTGAGCCAGCCCGGTAACACGTCGATCCACGCCCCGTCGCCCAGCACCGTCCGGCGGGCGGCGTCCAGCGGCCCGACGCCCACCTCCGCGAACGCGTCGAGCAGGGAAGCCTGGAGTCCTGCCATACCCCCACCATACACGGTGATCGAACATACGTTCGATCACCTCAGTGCCGGGTCTCGTACCTGGTCAGCACCACGCCGCCGGGAAACGTCCGGGTCTCCACCAGCGTCAGGTTCACCCAGTTGTCCAGGGCCGTGAAGAACGGCGTGCCACCGCCCACCAGGACCGGTGCGGTGGCCAGCACGTACTCGTCGATCAGGCCGGCCCGCATGGCCACCGCGGCGAGAGTGGCGCCGCCGATGTCCATGGGGCCGCCGTCCTCGGCCTTGAGCCGGGCGATCTCGGCGAGCACGTCCCCGGTGACCAGGCGGGTGTTCCAGTCGACCGTGCTGGTCGTCGAGGAGAACACCACCTTGGGCATGTCCCGCCAGCGGCGGGCGAACTCGATCTCCGCCGGTGTGGCGCCGGGCTGCTGGTCGGCGGTCGGCCAGTGGGAGCTCATCGTCTCCCACAGTCTGCGCCCGTACAGCGCCAGTCCTGTCGCCCCCACCCGGTCGGACCACCACTGGAACAGTTCGTCGCTCGGCGCGCTCCAGCCGAGGTCGTCGCCGGGTGCGGCGATGTAGCCGTCCAGGCTCACGTTCATGCCGAAGGTCAGTTTTCGCATGGCGTGATCCTCCCGTGAGCCGGTATGAATCTCTAACGTGGGCGACATGAGGGTGTTCGTGACAGGAGGGACGGGTGCGATCGGTGGCCACGTCGTCCCGGCCCTGATCGAGGCGGGGCACACCGTCACCGCGCTGGCCAGGACAGCGGACAAGGCCGCCCGGTTGACCCGGCAGGGCGCGACCGCCGTGTCCGTCTCGCTGTTCGACCGGTCCGGCCTCGCCGCCGCGCTCGCCGGGCACGACGCCGTCGCCAACCTGGCCACCGCGATCCCGCCGACGGCCCGGTTCCTGAGTACGAAAGCCTGGAGCGCCAACGATCGCGTGCGCATCGAGGGTTCCGCCGCCGTCGTCGACGCGGCCCTGGACGCCGGCGTCGGGCGAGTGGTGCAGGAGTCGGTCAGCATGCTGTACCGAGACCAGGGCGACCGTTGGATCGACGAGGACTCGCCGATCGACCACTACCCGATGGCCAGGGGGAACCTGGCCGCCGAGACGAACGCCAACCGGTTCACCCGCAACGGCGGCGCCGGTGTCGTGCTGCGGTTCGGCTTGTTCTACGGGCCGGGCGCCGCGCACAGCGAACAGATCCTGGACCAGGCCCGCCACCATGTCGGTTTCGTGCTGGGCCCGCCGGACGGCTATGTGTCGTCGATCCACATGGTGGACGCCGCGTCCGCCGTGGTCGCCGCCTTGACCGTGCCGGCCGGGACGTACAACGTCGTCGACGACCAGCCGCTGACCAAACGCGAGTTCGCCGACGCGCTGGCCAGGGCCGTCGGGGCGCCGACGTGGGTGCGCGGGCCGGGCCGGCTGGCGCTGCTGTTCGGCGACCGGCTCACGTCGCTCACCCGGTCGGTGCGGGTCAGCAACAAGCGGTTCACCGAGGCCGCCGACTGGACGCCGCACTATCCCAGCGCCAGGGAGGGTTGGCTGGCCACCGCCTACCGCACCTAGTCTGGCCCGGTCGATGTCCACGTTGGCGGGAGACCGATGTCGTCCTCCGGTTCGGGCCGGCCGCGTCGGGCGGACGCGCGCCGCAACTACGAACTGCTGGTGCTGGCCGCGCGTGAGGTCTTCGCCGAGCAGGGCGCCGGGGCACCGCTGGAGGACGTGGCACGGCGGGCCGGGGTCGGCAACGCCACGCTGTACCGGCACTTCGCCGCCCGGCACGAGCTGATCATCGCCGTCTACGCCGACGAGGTCACGGCGCTGTGCGCGCGGGCAGGCGCGCGGACCGGGGAGCTGACACCGGAGGAGGCGCTGTTCGGCTGGCTGCACGCGTTCGTCGAGCACCTGGCCGGCAAGCGCGACCTGGCGCTGGTGCTGGTCGGCGGGCACGGCGGCCCGCTGTTCGACCGCTGGCACCAGGCGATGCTCGGCACGACGGCGGCGCTGCTGGGCCGGGCGCAGCGGGCCGGCACGGTGCGCGCCGACATCGACGCCGCCGACGTGCTGCTGCTGGCCGGTGGCATCGCGCTGGCCGGCGAGGACCCCCGCCGGCACGACCGGATGCTGGACGTGCTGCGCCACGGCACCGCCCGCCGGTGACCGGTGTCCACAGTGGATCGAGTGGACCACCGTGTCGCCCGGCGGGCATGATGCCGGTGTGATGGACGAACCGGCACTGCCCCTGGTCGACGACACCCGTGTGGTCGCGCGGCGGGCCGCGCAGTTCGCCGTCGACGTGCTGCTGGTGCAGGTCGTGGCCGTCGGGTTGGCCGCCGCGCTGGCGCTGGGCCTGCACGCGCTGTTCGGCGGCTTGTTCGTGCCGGTGCTGGTGGCCGTGCTGGTGTGGCTGTGGCTGAGCCTGTTCGGCTGGCTGGGCGTGACCGTCCTGTGGCCCTACCTGCACGCCGGGCAGACGCCTGCGATGCGGTGGTTCGGGCTGCGGGTGGTCACCCTGGGCGGCGAGCGGCCTGCGCTCGCCGCCCACGTGCTGCGGTGCCTCGCCACGGTGGTGGACGGGTTTCCGTTCGGCCTCGTGGGCCTCGTCGTGATGGCCAACAGCCGGCGGCAGCAGCGGGTGGGCGACATGCTCGCCGGGACACTCGTCGTGCGGGACAGCTAGTCCAGCACCTGCAGGACGTCTCTGGTCGAATAGTGCATCCGGCCCGAGCGGCGGAACCGCTGCCAACCGTGCTGGTTGGCCAGCTGGTACACGGTGCCCAGTGGGAGTTGCCAGATCTGGGCGATGTCCGGTGCGGTCAGGCCGTGGTCCGGTCCGGACACGTGGTGCTGTTGGGTGCGCATGGGTGATCTCCGATCACGACAGGGGAACACGGGTGCGCGCCGAACCGGGAGCCGCCGCTAGCGGGGGATCTCCACCTGCGCGCACTGTTTGACCGTCCAGCCGCGCAGCACCGGCTCCACGTCGAGCACGCGGTCGCAGAGCCGGACAGCGGCGGCGGTCGCCTCGGCCACACCACCGGCCCGCAGGAACAGCACGACATCCATGGTGTCGGTGCCGACCCGGGACCGCAGGTGTTCCAGGCCGTCGGCGGGGACGGACAGGGAACGGAAGACTTCGACGAGCGTGGTGTCGGTGAAGCGGACCTCCGGCTCACCCGCCTCGAACGCCAACGAGACGGCTATGGCGTACACGGCGCCCTCCTGGAGGTCGATGAACGGTGATGTCGTTGTGATGCCTGGAAAGCGGGGGAGATCAGCCCCATTCGGCCCCGTTCGGCGCCGGGGTCGGTGCGGACGAGTCGGCGACGACCTGGACGTGCGCGGCGACCGGTGCGGCAACAGCGGTCACGGCTCCGACGCCGAGTGCGGTGATGCCGGTGGCGGCGATGACCAGAATCGACTTCAGCGCCCTGTAGGTCATGATGACAGCCTCCGAATGTGTCGAATTCCCAACGGCTTCCCGCACCGGGACTTCTCCGGTGACCCCTTGGTGCCGTGGTGTCGGAGACGATTATTGAACGGACGGCAGTGGTTGCCACCGGTCATCGGGTGACAGGAAATGCCGTGGCACCATAGTGAAACTGTATTGCGGCGGCCGCAGGGCCGTGACCAGCGGGTCTGTGTCGCGGCACCAAGGGGCCAGGCACCTTGGTGCCGGCATTGGGGAATGGGCCGGAATTGATCGCCGTCCCGGCCGCCGTTGGCAGCATGGCGCCTGGCACGTTGCTGCCAATGGTCAATAGCGGCAGTTCATTCCGGGGTCACTTCGGTGTCGCCCGTGCATCATGCTGACGTGTCTGTTCCGGCCAGTCCCGCCGCGCTGACATCCGCGCCGCGCGCGCCGACACTGTGCGCATCCGGCCCCGCTCCTTCGCCTCGATCTTCCAGGAGCCCCACCATGAACACAGACCAGCCCGTACTACTGCTCGTCGGCGCCGTCGGTCCCGACCCGTCGGCCGCCGACGTCGCCGTGACGACGCTGAACCAGGCGCGGGCGCGAGGATTTCGCACCCACCTGATCGACACGTCCGTCGGTCTCGCGACGGATGTCACCACAGCCGCCGACCAGCTGTCCCTTGTGGATGTCGAGTCTCCGGGCGACGCAGTCGCCTGGGCCAGGGCGCAGCGCCGCCGCGGTGCCCGGGTGGACGCCGTGCTCGGCGTCCGGGAGAGCGTCGACGTCACCGTCGCCGAACTGGCCACCGAACTGGGTGTGCCCGGCAACGCGCCGCACGCCGTGCGTGCCGTGCGGGACAAGGCGGCGTGCCGTGGCCTGTTGCGCGACGCCGGTCACCTGCAACCGGCTTTCCGGGTGTGCGTCGACGCCGCCGAGGCCGCCGCGTTCCTGGCCGAGTCGTCCGGGCCGTGGGTGGTCAAGCCCGTCACCGGCGGCGGTGGCATGGGCGTGAGCAAGGTGCGCGGGCCGATCGACCTGCCGTCAGCCGTCGCCGCGCTGCCCGTGCCGGGGCCGTTCCTGGTCGAGGAGTTCGTCACCGGACGGGAGTTCAGCGCCGAAGGGCTGTTCGTCGGTGGCGTCGCGCACGTGCTGGCGTTGACGGTGAAGGAGAAGCTGCCCTCGCCGTACTTCGTCGAACTGGGCCACGTCGCACCGGCGGAGCTGCCCGCCGACACGCAGCGGGAGATCGAGCACGAGGTGGTGGCGGCGCTGGCCACGCTGGAGCTGACGTACGGCTTCTTCCACGTCGAGCTGTGGCTCAACCCGGGTGGCGTGGTCGTCGGCGAGGTGCACGTGCGGATCGGCGACTCCTGGACGCACCTGATGCTGGGGCACGCGCTGCCCGGCGTCGACCTCTTCGGCGTGGCGTGTGCCGACGCGATCGGCAAACGGCCCACCGGGCAGAAGCCGGCGCCGGTGCGTGCGGCGGCCGTACGGTTCTTCGACCCGTCGCCGGGCCGGCTGGTGGCCGTCCACGGGTGGCAGCGGGTGCTGGACGATCCCGCCGTGCTGCACGCCGAGCTGACCGTGGCGCCGGGCGACACGATCGTGTCGATCGAGGACGCCACCGACCGCGTCGGCGCCGTCGTCGTCGGCGGGCGCACGCCCGCGGCCGCCCGTGCCCTGGCATGGGAACTGGCCGCGTCAGTGCGTTTCGAGGTGACAACGGGCGACCGGGACGCGGACGAGTTCGCCGTGGTGCCGGAGCTGCCGGCGCTGGGCAAGCCCGCCTGGCAGCTGGAGCCACGCGATATCGTGCGTCGATAAGGGGTTTCGGCGATCGGTGTTCGCCGCCGAATGCGCGATTGTGCGCACGTACGGCGTGCACTCCCGCGCGCACCCGAATTGACATTCTCGCCGCGTCACGGTCGACCCCACGAGCGCCCTGCTGGGCATCCTTGCCAGCAGGGCGTTATGTTGCGCTGATCCTGATCGGGGCAGGTGTCCGGATAGTCCCGGCCAGGTGTACCGAAACCGACCATTAGTGGTCCGTGCCGCAAATTCAATGTATTTGGCGCGTTACCCCGAGTGGGTTACCGAATTTGGTTACCGAACTGGCCCGGTATGGCATCGATCGCTATCCGAGTGTGTTTCACGTTTGCCATTAAGCTGGCGCTATCACTTACGTGTCCGACACGGCGACCCGTACCGTGGCGAATCGATCACCTACCGTGGTCATGGGCGCCATGGGGTCAGCCGACAGCCAGGTCAGGGCATGATCGGCGGTGGTGACCGAAAGTGCCCGATTGTTCACTCGCAATACTCATTGGTCCGATCGGCCGATGTCGGGAAACGCGAATGGTATGGAACCGCATGACGGAAGGCATGGTGAAAAGCGTTGGTACCACAGGGTAATATCCCCTCGGTCCGGGAGTTGCCCTGATTCATCCTTGCGACCTTCTATTGTGAGGCGCGAGAATGTCCTTCCGGCAACGATGCGCAGGGGGCATGAATGCTGGAATTACTGGGCCTCGATCCGTCGGCGGAGGCCGTGTACCGGCTCGTGCTGGGACAACCCGACTGGGGGGTCGGGGAGATCACCGAGTACCTCGGCTGGCCAGAGTCCGAGGTACGCACGGCGCTGGACGCGCTGGCCGACCTACACCTGTTGCGTCCCAGGGACGACGACCCCGACCGGCTGCAACCGGTCAGTCCGGAGGTCGGGCTCGCGTCCCTGCTGGCGCGCAGGGAGGCGGAACTGGGCAGACGGCAGCAGCAGATCGAGGCGACGCGTGCCGCGGTCGCCGCACTGACCACGGAGTACGGCAGCGGCCACGGGTACGCGCCGGAGGTGATCGAACGCCTCGAAGGCGTCGACGAGGTCCGGTCGCGGCTGGACGAACTGGCGGCCACGGCACAACGTGAGTGCCTGTCCTTCCTGCCCGGCGGTGCGCGCAAGCCGGACGCGATGGAGGCGGGCGCACCGCTCAACCAGCGCATGATCGAGAACGGCGTCGTGGTCCGCGACATCTACCAGGACAGCTTCCGCAACGACCCGGCGACGCTGCGGCACGTGCAGTGGCTGACGTCGCTGGGCGTCGAGGCCCGCACGGTGCCGTCGCTGCCCATGCTGATGGTGGTGTTCGACCGCAAGGTGGCGCTCGTGCCGCTGGACCCGGAGGACGGCAGGCGCGGCGCGCTGGAGATCCGCAGCCCGGGCGCGGTGGCGGTGATGTGCGCACTGTTCGAGCAGGTGTGGTCGGTCGGCGTGCCGTGGGGTGAGACGCTGCCCAAGGACAACCAGGGCCTCACACCCCAGGAACGTGAACTGCTGCGGTTGCTGGCCAGCGGCCATACCGACGAGGTCGCCAGCCGGAAGCTCGGCGTGTCGTTGCGCACGGTCCGGCGGATGGCGTCGGAGCTGATGACCAGGCTGGAGGCACGCAGCCGGTTCGAGGCCGGGGTGCGCGCGGTGCGCAGCGGCTGGCTGTAACTCCGACCGGCGGCCCGGGTTCAGGTCATGATGGGGTGTGCGCGCGTGGTGGGCGGGTCACAGTCGGCGGCGGCGGGTGTTCTTCGCGCTGGTCGCCGTCGTGGTCCTGGTGATCACCGGCCTGGTCGGGCTGCGGCTGGCCGGTTCCGGTTCGCAGGAGGCGTCCGGGACGCCGGAGCAGTCACGGCAGGGGCCGGTGCTGCTGGTGCCCGGCTACGGCGGCAGTGCGGCGTCGCTGGCCGCGTTGGCCAGTCGTTTGCGAACTGCCGGTCGCACCGCGGACGTGGTGGCCCTGCCCGGCGACGGCACCGGTGACCTGCTGGCCCAGGTGGCCGCGCTGGACTCGGCGGTGAACGACGCGCTGTCCGGTGGCGCGCCGTCGGTGGATGTCGTCGGCTACTCGGCCGGTGGCGTGGTGGCGCGGCTGTGGGTGGCGCGCGACGGTGGCCAGCACCGGGCCCGGCGGGTGGTCACGCTCGGTGCCCCGCTGCACGGCACCCAGATCGCGGCCGCGGGCAGTTCGCTCGTCCCCGGCGCGTGTCCGCTGGCGTGCCAGCAGTTGGTGCCCGGCAGCGACGTGCTGCGCGACGTGGACGCGCAGCGGCTGCCGGCGGGCCTGCCGTGGCTGTCGCTGTGGACCGAGGACGACCAGACGGTCGTACCACCCGACTCGGCACGGCTGCCCGGCGCGGTCAACGTGCCGTTGCAACAGATCTGCCCGTCGGCCCAGGTGTCGCACACGCAGTTGCCCGCGGACCCGCGGGTCATCGGCATCGTGCTCGCCGCCCTGGACGGCCCGGCGCTGCGGGCGCCGTCGGCCTGCTAGCTGGTGATGTCCTTGCTGGTCAGGTTCGCCCACGAGGCGCCGAGGAACACGACAAGGTACACGGCCTGCACGATCAGGCCCTTGTCGATGTTGTGCCAGAAGATCGGTTCCCGGAAGAAGTCGATCCACGCCAGCCAGTAGTTCGTCGGCAGGTACGGCTTGACGACGGCAGCCGCGTCCAGCGTGGTGAGGACCTCGCTGGTGATCAGGACGGCGAGCGTGCCCAGGGCGGCACCGAGCGCGGAGTCGGTGACGGTCGACAGGAACAGCGCGATCACACCGACCCCGAGCATCGACACGACGATGTAGCCGATCGCGGCGAACAGCCGCAGCCCGAGGTCGAACGGGCTCAACGGCGACCCGGACAGCGACGTGACGCCCCCGGGCTGCCCGACGGCGGCGGCCTGCCCGGCGCCCGTGCCGAACAACCCGGTCCCGACGAAGAAGGACGTCAGCACGACGAGCAGGATCGCGACCGACACGAACACGGCCACCCCGAGCAGCTTCGCCACCAGCAGCCGGCTCCGCCCGACCGGCCGGATCAACAGGTAGCGCAACGTGCCGTGAGCGGCCTCGCCGGCAACGGCGTCACCGGCGAACATGGCAACGGCGACCGGCAGGAAGATCGGCAGGTCGAGGGCGAGCGCGGCAGCGGGGAAGAGCGAGCCGTTGCGCTCGACGGCGGACAGGAACGCGGCGCCCTGTCCCGGCGGGGGCGTGAGGTGCGTGGTCGCCAGAAAGATGCCCACGACGGCGGGCAACCCACACAGCAACAACACACTGACCCACATCCGGGGCCGCAGGAACAACGTCCGCAACTCGACCCGGATCACCCGACACCGCCACCCTCGCCGGCCCCCGGGCCTTCGCTGCCCCCAGCGTCGTCGCCGGCTCCCGCGCTGTCAGCTCCCGCGCCGTCGCTGGCCCCCCGGTCTTCGCTGGTTCCGGCGCTGGTTCCGGCGCCGGCCCCGCGCCATGCGCCGCTCCTGTCTGTGGGGTTGGCGGGCGGCGCAGCCTCGCGGTCGCGGCCCGGCGGGGCGTGTTCAGCGATGACGGCCGGCGCGTTCGGCGTGTGTCGGGTGCTGGCTGGCACTCTGTCGCTGCCCTCGCCGGTCACCTCGAAGACGACCTGTTCCAGCGTGCGGCGTTGCGGCGCGATCTCGCGGACCCGCACTCCGCCCGCGACCAGGTGGCTGTTCAGCGCCGCCGGGTCGCCTGATCGCACGACCAACCGGTTGCCCTCGCGAAACTCGACCTGGCCGTCCAGCAGCCGCACCGCGTCCGCCGGGTCGAGTGTGTCCACCAGCACGCGGCCGGTCGGTTCGCGCACCACCGCCAGGTCCTCCTGCAGCACCAGCCGGCCGCGGTCCACCACACCCACCCGGTCGCACAGCGAGTCCACTTCGGACAGCAGGTGGCTGGACATGAATACCGTCGTCCCATTGCGGTTCAGGTCCAGCAGCAGGTCGCGGACCTCCTTGATGCCACGCGGGTCCAGGCCGTTCGTCGGCTCGTCGAGGACCAGCAGCCTGGGGTGGCGCAGCAGTGCGGCCGCCAGGCCCAGCCGTTGCCGCATGCCCAGCGAGTACGTGCGCACCGGCCTGCGGTCGATGCCGGCCAGGCCGACCCGTTCCAGTGCCTCCTCGATCCGGGCGCGCCGCCGTCCGACGCGCGGGCCCGCCGCGTCGATGATCGACAGGTTCATCCGGCCGGACAGGTACGGCACCGCCGCCGGGCCTTCGACCATCGCGCCGATCTCCGGCAGCACGTCGCGCACCCGCTTGGGCACCGGCCGGCCCATCAGCTCGATCTCGCCGCTCGTCGGGTACACCAGACCCAGCAGCATCCGGACCAGCGTCGTCTTGCCCGAGCCGTTCGGGCCGAGGAAGCCGTACCGGTCACCCTCGCGCACCACCAGGTCGACCTCGTTCACGGCGACCGTCGGGCCGAACCGTTTCGTCAACGCCCGTGTCGTGATCATCGCAGCGGCCTGTGCCGCGTCGACAGTGCCGTCGCCGCTCTCGCCAGCACCGAGTCGTCCACGAAGCCGGCCAGCAGGTACATCCGCCGGTAGCCGACCTGTTCGATCATGACCGTCAACAGCGGAATCCCGATCACCACCGCCCGTCCGCGCGGCTCGGTCAACGCCGTGCCGCCTGCCTTCGTCGCCGTGTCGATGGCCGAGAGGCCGACGTTCCTGGGCAGCGGCAGCACCACGAACGTCGCCAGTCCCGCCCCGTACCGGCCGACGTCAGGCAATCCGGACAACTGGGGCTGCAACGCGTACCCGGCCAAGCTGGCCGGCAGCCGGAACCGCCCGAACGTGCCGATCGCCCCGAGGACGTCCGGTGCCGCGGCCCGGCCGACGGGCTGCGCGGGCGGGTCGACGTCCGCGGCGGCCGGTGAGCCGAGTGAGACGTCGACGAACTGGCTCACCAGGATCGGCCGCGTGCTGCCGCGTGCCGTGATCTCCACCTGCAACGGCAGGCCGGTCGCCGGGTCGGCCCAGATGTCCACCTGCCCGACCGTCGTGGCTGGATCCCTCGGGCGCAGCCGCAGCCCGGCCGCGTCGATCCCGGCCACTCGCCGCGCCGGCAGTGTCACGACACCGTCGACCGAGTCCATGTCCAGGATCCGGCGCGCCAGGTCCGGCGGCAGCAGGTCACCGGCGCGCGGCAGACGCACCGGTTCGGTGCCGGTGATCTCGGTGAGCTGGTCACGGCCGTAGTCCCAGGTGTAGGTGCCCGACGGGGTCTGGTAGACGTCCCGCTCACCGACGGTGTCGATCACGTCGACCCGGTTGGACGTCGGCGATCGGTACCACGCGCGGATGTCCGTGATGCCGCTGAGCAGGGACGTCACGTCGCTGAGTTCGGGCAGGCTGGGCAGCCCCAGTTCGGCCTGCGTCCGCACGTACCCGCTGTAGGGCTGTGACGTGGACGCGAGGATCCGCCCGACGGTGACGTGCGCGCCCCCGGCCGGCAGACCGGCGACGACCGCCGGCACGGCGCAGGCCACCGCGGCAGCTGCTGCCACCAGCGCCCATCTGCTCATCGCCCTGCCGCGCGCGACCATCCTTTCCTTTGTACCTGCCGGTCAGCGCCCTTTCGCGTTACGGAATGCTGAACGCGTGACGAGACTGCGGGATCAGCACGGATTCCGGCAGTTGTGGGCGCTGTCGGACCTGGCCGAGCGCAGGCTGGCGGCTGTCCGGCCGTCGTCACCGCACAGCTGCTGCCGCCGTTCGCCTGCCTGCCGATTGTGCTCGCCGACGGAAGGGTGACAGCCACAGCAGGACCGCCGTGAGCAGGAACCCGGCCACGCCCACCGGTAGCCGATCGCGGCACGCGAGCCTGCGAGGATCTGGGGACCGATCGAGCGAACAGGAGCATGCCGATGGCTGAGCTGGACTCGTGGGCACTGTCGGACTTCAGCGATGGAACACGGACATTTCCGGTGTACCGCAAGGGTAACGGCCCGGGTGTGATCGTCGTGCACGAGATCCCGGGCATCACGCCGAAGGTGCTCGCGTTCGCGCAGGAGGTGGTCGATGCCGGGTTCACCGTCGTGCTCCCCAGCCTGTTCGGCACGCCCGGCCGGCCGACGTCGGGCCGTTACATGTTCGCCACGCTGGGTCGGTTGTGCGTGCGCAGCGAGTTCACCAAGCTGGGCCTGCGCCGCACGGCGCCGATCGCGGACTGGCTGCGGGCGCTGGCCCGGTCGCTGCACGAGGAACTGGGCGGACCGGGCGTCGGTGCGCTGGGCATGTGCTTCACCGGCGGCTTCGCACTGGCGATGATGGCCGACGCGCCGGTGGTCGCACCCGTGCTCGCCCAGCCGTCCACGCCGTTCACGGTGTCCGCCGCGCACCGCGCCGACCTGAACCTGTCACCGGCCGACCTGGCGTCGGTCAAGGCGAAGGCCGAGGGCGGCTGCGAGGTGCTGGGCCTGCGGTTCCGTGACGACCCGGCCGTGGGCACGCGGTTCGACACGCTGCGCAGGGAACTGGGGGACAAGTTCATCGCCGTCGAGTTCCCCGGCAAGCAGCACTCCACGTTGACCGAGCACCGGCAGCGGGAGGGCGTGGACACGGTGTTGGCGTTCTTCCGGGACCACCTGGCGACCGCCTGACTGTCGCCGGAATAGCCGCGCGGGTATCCTCGTTCACCAGAGGTAGTTGAACACGCAACCACCTACGAGGAGGTGTGAGGGCCATGGCCGCAGTCAGCGCGGACACGTTGACCCTGCCCCGGGTGAGCGCCGCCGGCCTGGGCGACACCGAACGCCCCGTCCTGGCGATCTCCACGGCGCCGTCCGGGTTCGAGGGCGAAGGCTTCCCGGTCCGGCGGACGATGGCCGGCATCCGGTACGAGTACCTCGACCCGTTCATCATGATGGACCACATGGGGGAGGTGGACTACGAGGCCGGCGAGCCCAAGGGCACCAACTGGCACCCGCACCGCGGCTTCGAAACGGTCACCTACCTGGTCGAGGGCCAGTTCGTCCACCAGGACAGCCACGGTGGCGGCGGCGTCATCACCGAGGGCGCCACGCAGTGGATGACGGCCGGCAGCGGCCTGCTGCACATCGAGACGCCGCCGGAGGACCTGGTCGAGAAGGGCGGCCTGTTCCACGGCTTCCAACTGTGGGTGAACCTGCCGGCCAAGGACAAGTTCCTGGCACCCAAGTACCAGCCGCTGGAGGCCAGCCAGGTCCTGCTGCTGGCCAGCGCGGACGCCGGCACGCTGCTGCGGGTCATCGCGGGCGACGTCGACGGCCACGTCGGCCCCGGTTCGACGTTCACCCCGATCACCCTGCTGCACGCGTCCGTCGCCGCAGGCGCCCAGTTGTCCCTGCCCTGGCAGCCGGAGTACAACGCGCTGGCCTACGTCATGGCGGGCAGCGGCACCGTCGGCCCGAAGGCCGAGCCGATCCACGCCGGCCAGCTGGCCGTGTTCGGCAACGGCGACCGGCTGACCATCACGGCGGACGCCAAGCAGGACAGCCGGACCAGCTCGCTGGAGGTCATCCTCCTGGGCGGGCGGCCGATCCGGGAGCCGATGGCGCACTACGGCCCGTTCGTGATGAACTCCCGCGAGGAACTCGTGCAGGCGCTGGAGGACTACCAGTCCGGCCGGCTGGGCGTCGTGCCGCCGGACGCGATCATGCCGCACGTGCCGCGCGGTCAGCGCTGATCACCGAACGGTCACCACGGCCTCGTCGGTGCCCAGGGTCGGGTGCGTCGCGTACACGGTGACGGTGCCGGCCTGGCCCTTCAGGGTGCGTAGCCACACCGCCCCGGCACCGCCGGCCGCTGTGAAGTCGAACGGGTTGTCGCCGACCAGCATCCCTGGCCCGCCGATCTCGAACGACACCGGGCCGGTCACGTAGGGGCGCGGTGCGCCGTAGCGGTCCACCGCGCGCACCGCGACCCGCGTCATGTCCGCGCCATCCGCGATCAGGACGGCGTCGTCGGCCGCACAGGACAGCCGGTCCATCGCGGTGTCCGCGCTGAACCGCCTGCTGGCGGCCCGCTTCCCGGCGACATAGCCGTCGATCCGCAACTCCGGACTGGTGCCCCTGCGGACGGCGAGGTCGGCGACGAACGGCGGGTAGGCCAGGTGCGGGAACCGCTGCCGCTGTGGGTGCAGCGTGGCGCGGTGCCGGCCGCCGACGAACACCTCCAGTCGGTCGCAGTTCGACCAGATCATCTCCGCCCTGCCCGGCGCCTGCCGGGTGAAGTCCCAGTAGAACGCGGGCGCGATCACCACCCGTGTCGCGGGGTCCACTTGGGACTGGTAGAAAGCCGCGCCCAGCTTGGGAATCCGGAAGAAGTCCACCACACCGGGATACTTCACG
>DASZXM010000444.1:0-2353 GCA_035546415.1 Pseudonocardiaceae bacterium | reverse complement strand
GGTCGCTGTGCTGCCGGCAGTACCGGCACACGTAGGACGTCGGTGTCGATGCGGTCATCGCGGCCCTCACTCGGAGTGGTGGTGGACGTACATCGACTGGATGCCGACGCGACCCGGACCGGTCATCTCGGCCAGGTACATGCCGTGCCGCAGCAGCCCGGTGCGCAGCTTCTGCTGCTGCGCCTCCATGGTGACCGTGGAGTCCTTGTACAGGAAGCCACCCGGCTCGACGAGGATCTTCTCCCCCGGCCGCAGCATCCGCTCGAAGACGTTTCCGTAGCCGTGCAACAGAAGCAGCCCCGGCGCGCCCTGAGTGACGAACCGGTCCATGAACATGCCGCCACCGCCGTGCAGCACGTTCGCCAGGCCCTTGATACGCACGAACGAGTAGTTGATGCTGCCCGACGCGACGAGGAACGCGTGCTCCCGCACGTCCAGCTCCATCCCCGGGTGCAGCGGGAGCACGACCAGCTCACCCGGCGAGTCCCGGGAGAACGCGATCCGCCCCGGCCCCTGCGCGACGGTGACCACGAACGGCATGCCGCCCAACACCCGCTTGAAACCGCCGCCGGTGGACAATGCGGAGATCGGGGTGTGCTCGTCCTTCCACAGCATCACGTGGTGCTCGAAGAACACGGCGTCGCCCTGGCCCAGACTGATCTCCGCGACCGGCACGAGTTCGCCCTCGACCTGACACGTGCTGTTCGCGAAGCGGAATTCGGTCATGTCGCGCAGACGCGGAGCTTCCCGCCACCCGGAGTCGGACACGCGGTTGCGTTCGTCCAGCGGGGCGCCACAGGTCAGGCAGCTGACGTTGCCAGGCGGATTCTGGCCACGACACCATTGACACTCGATCCGGTCCACAGCGTTCTCCGTTCACCCGTGGGCCCCCAACCGGCCCGCTTGGATCACGTAGAAGCTAGCAAGCGCGACGGCGGTCTGTACTGCGAAGTTCGCCATGCGCGGCGCGGGTCACGGGTATCGTCACAGACGGCACACGGGGTGTGGGAGGCGACGGTGGCACTGTTCAGTCGGGAATTCATCGCGGTACCGGACGACCGAAAGGGACAACTCGTCTACAAGTGGCCGGACATCAACATCCGGAAGTTCAGCCGCGCCATCGTCAACGCCGACGAGGTCGCGCTGTTCGTGAACACCGGCCAGGTCGTGCAGACCATGGGTCCGGGCCGCCACCAGATCGACGCGAACGAACTGCCCGGCCTCGGCGCCCTGGTCGACCTGGCCACCGGCGGCAACGCGTACCGCGCCGAGCTGTACTTCGTGGGCAGCCGGGAGTACACGGGTTTCACGTTCGGCGGCCGAATCGACGACGTCCAGGACCGCCAGACCGGCCTGATCGTGACACTGCGGGTGTTCGGGGACTACGCGCTGCGCGTCGTCGACCCGATCCGGTTGATCACCAACCTGCTGTCGACGGTCGACGTGACCGACAACGACCGCGTCGCCGCCTGGGTCAGCGACCAACTGCTGAAGGTGATGCGCACGGACATCACCAACCAGATCGTCCGCAACGGCTGGCCGATCCTCGGCTTGTCGGCGTACTCGCAGGAAATCGAACAAACCGTCATCATGCGCACCAACGAACAGTTGGCCGCGTACGGCGTCGCGCTGACCAGAATGGGCAACTTCGACATCAACCTGTCGCCGGAGGACTCGGCGCAGCTCAAGACGTTGGCGAAGGACACCAGCTATTCGCGGCTGGCCGGCGGGTTCAACCAGTACGCGGCCGGTGAGATGGCACTGGGTGCCGGCCAGGGCATGGCCGAAGGTGGCGGCGCGGTGAGCGGCGCGTTCCTCGCGGCCGGCCTGGGCATGGGCGGAATGGCCGCCCAGCAACAGGGCATCCCGGCGGCGCCACCGCCGCAGACCGGGTTCGCGGGCGGAGCGCCGGGCGGGTACGCGGGACCGCCGCCTGCGGGATACCAGGGCACGCCGCCGGGTGGACAACAGGCACTTCCCCAGGCCGGGGCGCCGGGTCCGGGTCCGGTGGGTACGACGTGCGCCGCGTGCCAGACGCCGAACCCGGCCGGGGCGAAGTTCTGCATGGGGTGCGGGCAGGCGTTGGTGGCACCGCCGGTGCACTGCACGGCGTGCGGGACGGAACTCCCACCGGGAGCAAGGTTCTGCGGCAACTGCGGTGCGCAAGCGGGCTGACGATCGGGCCAGGAGTTTGTCGAACGCCTGGCCCCATTTCGCGCCGAACGGACGACACGCCGACTGGCACCTTGCCAATTCGCCGACGCGTTGACGTCCCTGCGGCCATCCGCGACACGCCGACCTGCCGCGCGCCCATTCGCCGACCAGCTCCGCCATTCACCGACGCGCCAACAGG
>DASZXM010000443.1:0-26388 GCA_035546415.1 Pseudonocardiaceae bacterium | reverse complement strand
CGTTCAGCGCGGCCGCGCGGTCCCGGCGTTCCTGGCTGGCGGAGCCCGTGTAGAAGATCGTCGGGCCGCGGTAGATGCCCTCGGCCTGGAACCGTTCCAGGTCGGTGAATCCGGCGTTGTCGTCGCCGTAGCGGTGCACGTCGGAGACGAACACGGTCGGCCGGAACAGCCGGAACTGGGTGATCGCGGCGTCCCGGTCGTTCACGATGGCCAGCCGCGCACCCCTGTCGTGCAGTTCCAGGGCCAGTCCGAAGTCCTGGGTCGCGTTGTCGTCCAGCCAGAGCACGGACACGCCGTTGAGATCGGCCGACCGGTCGACGTCCGGGTCGCGCTGCCGCGGGCTCATGGTCAGCGGGCGGCGGCGCAGCACCCGGCGTACCGCCGACGTGTTCACCGGCACGGCCAGACCGGCCACGAGTGACGCGAACTCCGTATCGCCGACGAGCCGGACGAACTCGGCCGGCAACTGGCGCTCCAGCCGGGCCAGTGACTCGTCCGGTGTGGACGGATCGGGCGGTGGCAGGTTCTTGCGGGCGAACAGCTCCGTGGCCCGGGAGGTGGCACCGGGTGCGTGCGTGCCGGTGACGGTGGCCATCCGGAAATCACGGTACGCCAGGAAGTCACCCATCGGGTCGGCGTCCGAGGAAAAGACGAACAGCCGGTAGAACGTCGGGTAGAACTGCTGTAGTAGGATGATCTTGAGCAGGTTCTGCGGACCGGCCTCCGCCCACTCCGGCCGCAGCCGGTACTCCAGCACGAACGTGTTGATCAGGCGCTTGATGGCCCGCGGATTGCCGCCGGTGCGTTCGATCAGCAGCGCCCGCATGTCGTCGGTGAACAGTTCGTTCGTGCCGGACCGGAGCGCGTAGCCGGTGACGAGCCGCTCGGCCCGGCGACTGGACGGCGGTGCGACCCGGTGGTTGACCTGGATGATCTTGTCCAGGTAGCCGGGTTCGGCGTTGGCCCGCTCGCGCACCGCGCGCAGCACCACGTCACCGTCGCAGGCCAGCACGAACACGATGCCCGGCACGTCCAGGTAGAGCTTCATGGCCTCGCACACCTGGATGATCTGCTCGTTGGAGCAGCGGTCCAGGTCGTCCACGAACACCACCAGCATCCGATGCTGGTCCGGCGCGGCCTGGGCCAGCCAGTTCCGCGCCATGCCCAGCACGACGTCCCGGATGCGGTTGCGGGACGTGGCGTCCACGGCGAGCCGCTGCCACAGCTCGTCCACCACCCGGCTCAGCCCGACGAAGCTCACCGCGACCAGGGTCGCCGCACGCAGGCCGCTGATCAGGTGCTCGTGGCTGGCCATCCGGCGCACGGCCCGCCGGATCACGTTGCGGTCGAAGCTGAGCAGCACGGACTTGATCAGGCCTTCCAGCGCGTCCACGCGTTCGGCGGTCCACGCGTTGAACCACACCGTGCGCACGTCGGCGGCGTCGCCCAGGTGGTGGTCGATGGCCCGCAACAGGCTGCTCTTGCCGGTGCCCCACGCGGCGTCGACGGCCAGCGTGAACGGCGCGGAGGTACGCGAGTCCAGCAGCAGATCGGCGATCCGGCGAGCGGTCGCACCGGTGCCGAGCAGGTCGTCGTCGCCGGTCACGTCGACGGGCGCGTCGTTGAGCACCTGGAACTTCCGCCGCGCCGCGCGCTCGTCGACGGTGAACCCGTCCTCGTCGAACCTGTCCCCGTCATCGCCGGCAGTGGTCACGCACAGTACTTACAAGGTCCACGGCAACCCGCGCAAGCTCAGCCGGCCGCCGCCGACCGGCACGGCGCGACGGCGAACGCCGCGCGGCCGGTCGGCGGGGCGGGGGTCAGACCGTGACGCTGCCGTGCGGGTCGATCACGTACTTCTTCGCCGCACCGCTGTCGAAGTCGCGGTAACCGTCGGGTGCCTGGTCCAGGCTGATCCGGGTGGCGTTCACCGCGTCGGCGATCCGCGCCCTGCCGGCGAGGATCATGTTCATCAGCTGCCGGTTGTACCGCTTCACCGGGCACTGGCCGGTCGTGAAAGCGTGCGACTTGGCCCAGCCCAGGCCCAGCCGGACGCCGATCTGCCCGACCTTCGCGTTCTCGTCGATCCCGCCCGGATCCCCGGTGACGTACAGCCCGGGAATGCCGATCGACGCGCCGGCCCGTGCGGCGACCATCATGTCGTTCAACACGGTCGCCGGTGCCTCGGCCGCGCCGGCGCCGTGCCCGCGGGCCTCGAAGCCGACCGCGTCCACGGCCGCGTCCACCTCGGGTTCGCCGACGATCTGCTCGATCATGTCGGGCAGGTCCGCGTCCTGGGTCAGGTCGACGGTCTCGCACCCGAAACTGCGTGCCTGCGCCAGCCGGTCGGCGTTCATGTCACCGACGATGACGACGGCCGCGCCGAGCAGCTGCGCCGAGTACGCGGCGGCGAGCCCGACCGGGCCGGCACCGGCCACGTAGACCGTGGAACCGGTCGTGACACCAGCGGTGTACGCGCCGTGATAGCCCGTCGGGAAGATGTCCGACAGCATGGTCAGGTCCATGATCTTGGCCATGGCCTGGTCCCGGTCGGGGAATTTCAACAGGTTGAAGTCGGCGAACGGCACCATCACGTACTCGGCCTGGCCACCGATCCAGCCGCCCATGTCCACGTAGCCGTACGCGGCGCCGGCCCGGGCCGGGTTGACGTTCAGACAGATGCCCGTCTTGCCCTCGTTGCACATCCGGCACCGGCCGCACGCGATGTTGAACGGCACGGAGCAGATGTCACCCGGCTGGACGAACAGCACGTCGTCACCTGCCTCGACGACCTCACCGAGGATCTCGTGCCCGAGGGTCTGGCCGATCGGCGCGGTGGTCCGACCGCGCACCATGTGCTGGTCGCTGCCGCAGATGTTGGTGGAGACGACCTTGAGGATGACGGCGTGCGGCGCCTGCCGCTTGATACCGAGTCCCTCCGTGACGTCCGACGGCAGTTCGAGTTTCGGATAGTCGATGCTCTCCACGGCCACGTTGCCCGCGCCCTTGTAGACGACCACACGGTTTCCAGTCATGCTCGATGCTAGGACGGGCTGTCGGAAAGCCGCAATCCCGCGCCTTGCCGATGATCATCGACCCGACCGGTGTCGTCGCGCCGCCAGCGCGGTGATCGCCGCGTCCATGGTCGAACCGGGCCAGAACATGCCCATATGCGCGGCGGCGAACAAGGCCGCCGTGATCGCCGTCGCTTCGGCCGTCGGGTCGTCGACGTGGATGGTTTCGGGTTCGGGTCCGGATCGGATGTCGTCCGCCGGGACGGCCACCGGTCGGTGTTTCGGGTAGAGCCATGTCAGGGCGGGCGGTTCTTCGCTACGGAGCACGTCATCGCCTCTCGTTACCGGGACACCACGGTCGCCAGCAGCTCGACCGCGTCCACGTCGAAGATCGACTCGACGGCACGGCTGATGGCATGGCACAGGAAGTAGCGGTCGACCAGTCGCAGGCCGATGTCGTGCAGCGACAGGTACAACAGGCTCGTGGCAAGGCGCACGGCCAGCATCGGCGGATCCGAGCGCAGGAACCGCACGAAGTCCTGGTTCTCGTCGATCGTTCGATGGAAGTCGCTGCCGGACAGGTCCATCTCGCTGCCCAGGTAGCCTTCCGCGCCGTCGTCACCGGTCAGCTCACCGGACCGGAAGGCGGCCGTCGCCGCGGGCAGGAAGCCGGTCACCGACCGGTACCACGACGCCGGTGCCGGCACGTCGGCGGGACCCTCCAGGATCGTCGTGGTGCGGGCGCGCATCGCGGGCGCGATCGCCGCGTAGCGCTCGTCGAACGCCCGCCGCGCCGCCCCGGGATCCCTGGCCATGACGAAGAAGCCGTCCGCGTGCGAGCGATAGCTGAGGAAGCTGAGCGGAGCGCCGTTCGTGACCGGGCGCTTGGCCGCACCGACGTTCACCGCGCCGACGTTTACCGCGGCCAAGTGCGCGATCATCACGTCGACAGCCGCGCCCAGCAGCTCCGTGCGGTTGCGCGCCGTCGCCATGACGTCCAGCAGCGGTGCGGACACGTCGGCCAGGAACCCGCGGGTCAGACTGGCCAGCGCCGGTCCACCGAAGGCACCGCCGGCCAGTGGGTCCGTTGGTGAGCCCACACGGGTCACCGCCACCCCGGGCAGCGCGGTGGTCAGGTCCGTGGTTCCCGCGACCTGGGCAAGGAGACAGCCGGCGCCGCGGAGGAACAGTTCGCCGGGACCCAGGGCGGTACGCAGCGCCTCGGCCAGCTGTCGTTCGTCGCCCGCCGGGTGGGTGACGGCGTACTCCACCATGCCGGCCACGTCAGTCGATCTCCGGCAGGGACATCGCCATCTCGAACGCCAACTCGACGAGCGTGACTCCGACGACGCGCGGGTCCAGTCGGATGCCGCGTTCGTCCTCGATCAGGCCCCGGTCGCGCAGGAAGTCGGCGAGCGGGGCGATCAGCGGGCGGCTCAGCACCTCGGTGAGGTCGGTCCCGGTCGCGATCTCCCACTCGGTGCGCAGGATGCCGTCGAACATCGACAGGCCGGCCTGGAGGAACGACACGAGTACCCGGTCGGTGCCGGCCGGCACGGCGATGTCGAAGCCGAGCGGGTCGTCGACATAGCTGTGCAGCCGGCCTTTCCGGTGCGAGAGGAACTCCTGGTTCACCAGCGAGATGGCACCCGAGCCAAGGCCGATCGTGTCGGCACGCAGCTGGAAGTACATCGCCGCGAACGGCGACACCCGGCCGAAGTAGCCCGACGCGTACTCCCGCAGTCCCGACTCGGCGATCCGCCTGCGGGCGTCGGTGAAGAGGATCTTCTGCCGGCGCAGGTAGTCCTGCTTCTCGGTGACGTCCAGCTTGCGGCGCATGAACGTGCCGGGTGTCGGGCGGAACGAGTACAGCGACAGGTGGGACAGCGGCAGCCGCAGCGCCTCGTCGACCGTGCGCCGCATCTCGTCCAGTTCCTGGTCCGGGAAGCCGGACATGATGTCGATGGTGACCTGGTCGAAGCCGGCCTCCCGGGCGGCGAACACGATCCGCTTCGCCTGCTCCGCCGAGTGCCTGCGGCCCAGCCTACGCAGCCGTGCGTCGTCGAACGATTGCACGCCGCTGGACACCCGGTTGAAGCCCAGCTCCCGGAAGAATTCCAGCTTTGCCCGGTCCACGGTGTCCGGGCTGCACTCGATCGTGGCCTCGGCGACCGAACTGAGGTCGAACGACTCGGACAGCGCCGTCATGATCGCGCTCGCCTCGTCCTCGGCCAGGCTGCTCGCGGTGCCGCCGCCCCAGTACACGACGTACGGGACGTGTCCGGATGCGGCCGCCAGTGCGCCTCGGTGCCGGATCTCCTCGCACAGGGCCGTGACGTAGCGCTGCCGCACCGAGTCGCCCGGCTTGCGCAGCAGGTCCGCGGTCGGGATGGCCTGCACCCAGTCGCAGAACGTGCACCTGGAGTGGCAGAACGGCACGTGCAGATACAGCATCGCCAGTCGGCGGTCGTACGTGCTGGACGGTAGATCCACCCCTGCCGCGCCGTCCGTTTCCGCCAGTCCCGTGGACATCGTGACGCCCCTTCGTCGGTGATTCGACCACTGATGAACAATTAATCGACCGCTGGCGAATCACATTCGGCACGCGGACGCGCGGCAATGAAGAGCCGCGATCGAGCCGTATCGACGGCATGGGTGAGAGGTGCCCGCAGTAGGGCCCGCACGATACCGCGGACACCTCTCACCGACACATGAAATCTGCTGGGCCCGGCCGTTCGGCCCGGCTCAGCAGATCAGGTGATCACCATTCTGGTGACGACCGTTATCACGACGAGCAGGAGCAGCAGCACTCGCACGTGGTGCAGGAGGCCGACATGACCTTGGCGACGACCTCGCTGTCCTCCAGCCTCCCTTCGTCCAGGAACTCCGAGATCTCCAGGGAATCGACATCGAGAGCGGAAAGATCCATGGAAGACATGAATTCCCACCTTTCATTTCAAGGCGGGCCCGGTGGGGACGCTACGAGGCGGCCGAAGGCGATGTCAAGGGGTGTGCGTCGGGGTCCGATAGATTGCATCGTTCCCAACAGCTGATGAACTACCGCTCTCGGCCGCCCGCGCTGCGATGTATGCATTGGTGGCGCTGGTACCGCTGACCAGCTGTTATACCGGTCGCGGCGGGCGGTGACTGACTCGATTGGTCGTACTTCGTCGAAGGGCGTCCTGGCGGTGGGCTCACGCAAAGCTGAGAGTTGGCCGTGACTTCGCCACTCTTCTGTCGGACATACCATTCGGAGTATGGCGCCGAACGGGGTGGGTATATACCACTGCCGATGGTGTCGTGCCGAACGCTTGCCGCTCCGCGAAGAGCCGTGGTAGGAAGGAAGTGACTGGGGGGTTGATCCTTTCTGATCTCATGCGGGATCGGTCGAACAACCATTCTCCCGGTGCGGTCGTGCCATTAGCGGCCACAAGGCTGAGCGAAAGGGATGCGTATGCGCGTGGACCTGCACCTGACCGACGATTTCCGGTTGCCGGATCCCGCCGCTGTGCGCGCGGAGGCGGAAACCGTGGACACCGCTGCGGTACTCGCACTCGCCGACGGTGAAGAGCCCGTGTCGAGCAGGGCGGCCGCGGCTCTGGCACTGTTCCGGGACCGGTCGCTGGCTACGGAGGATCTGATGGCGGCAGCCGAACGGCGACTGGCCGGACGGCAGCCACACCTGCACACATTCGTGCCGCTGTACACCACGAACCACTGCGACTCCGAATGCAAGATGTGCGGGATGCGAAACGGCAATTCGCGGCTGGTCCGCAAGTTCGCCGGCAAGAACGAACTGGAGGAGCAGCTGGAAATCCTCTACGAGCACGAACACGTGCGCGGGGTCGGGCTGCTCACCGGTGAATACGAGGACAAGTACACCCGGCTGGCCACGGCGTTCCGGGTCGGTTGGGTGATCCGCAGGGCATTGGACATCGGATTCCAGCGCATCTACTTCAACATCGGCAGCATGGAACCGGACGAGATCGAGGTTCTCGGCGAGTGGCTGGAGCCTGCGGATCCGGTCACGATGTGCGTGTTCCAGGAGTCCTACGACCGGGAGTCCTACCGCAGGTTCATGGGCGACACCGGCGCGGGCGTGCCGAAGGCGAACTTCGACCGGCGAGTCGTGTCGTTCGACCGGTGGCTGGACGCCGGGCACCGGTACGTCAACCCTGGTGTGCTGATCGGGTTGCACGACGACCTGGAAGCCGAGTTGATCAACCTGGTCTCGCACGCCGAACACCTGCGCCGGCGTGGGGCCGTCGTCGACCTGTCCATGCCCCGGATGCGGCCGGCCCAGAGCACCAGCAACAAGGCGAAGGTCGGCGACGACGACTACCTGCGGCTGATGGCGGCCGTCGCCCACACGTGCCCCGACCAGCGGCTCGTGCTCACCACCCGGGAGGGCGAGGAGTTCCAGGACCGGGCGATCGGACTGGCCGGCGTGATCAGTCCGGGCAGCCCGGACGTCGCGCCCTACCGCAAGGACTCGGCGGCCTGCAACTCCGAGGACAGCTCGCAGTTCCTCATCGCCGACCTGCGCCGGCCGCGGGATGTCCTGCGGCGCATCACCGACAGCGGCAGGGACATCGACTTCTTCGACCGGTCCGCCGTGCTCCCGCTCGGCTGACCGGTGCGATCCGAGGGCGGCGACGAACAGGGCGGTGAGATCATGGCGCGGACGACCACGAGCGGGGACCGACCGGTCGTGTACTTCCTGCACGGCCTGCTCGGTACCGCGCACGCGCACTTCGCCAATCAGATCCGCGCCTGGCGGGACGGCTTCCGGTTGCTGCCGGTCGACCTGCCCGGCCACGGACGCTGCCCGCTGGACGCGGCCGAGCGCTACGGCGAGACCGCGCGAGGGTACGTGCTCGCGCTGCTGGACAGGTTCGGGCCGGGGCACCTGATCGCGGCGTCGTACCTCGGCGGCCCGATCGCCGTCCGGTGCGCGAGGACCCGGCCCGACCTGGTCCGCTCGCTCGTGCTGACCGGGTTCGCGCCCGGTCTGCCCCGGGACGTGTTCCTCGGCTGGGTACAGGGGTTCACCGTGCTCGCCGACACGAACCAGGAGCTGTCGCGGGAGTACGACAGGCTGCACGGACCGCGCTGGCGGTACACCCTCGCCGCGTACGGCGGCGACGCCGAACAGCGGTACGAGGCCAGCATCCTGGTGACGTCCGACGTGCTCGGTGAGCTCCCGGTACCGACGCTGATCGCCAACGGGTCGCTCAAGGCGGCCGAGCGGTCGGCGGCGGTCGACGGAGCGACGTTCGGGCCCCGGGTGCGCGGCCACGTGATCGACGGGGCCGGGCACATCGCGGGCGCGGACGCGCCGGACGAGTTCAACACCGTGGTGGAGTCCTTCTGGGAGCAGGTGACCGCCGATGCCCGGTGACACCGATCGGCAGCTGCGGGCGGGGATGATCGCCGCGCTGCGCGAATCCGACCCGCAGCGCAGGCTCGACTCGCTGGAAACCGTTGTGGTGATGACGTTCCTGACCAACCGCGGGATCGCGGTGCCCGGCGCCGGCCAGCAGCGCCCGGACACGATCGAGGGGTGGGTGCGATGGGCCGGCCGGCTTTCGTCCGCTTCCTGAACGAGGAACCCGGCGACCTGGAGCGCGGGGTGACGTGGAACGGTGCCCGTGCGACCTGGCGGGACCTGGTCGACGCCGGCCGTCGACGGGCGGCATGCGTGCGCCGGCAGCACGCCTACCTGGTCGACCCGACCCGTGGCCTGGACGCGATCGCGGCGTTCTTCGCGGTGGCCACCGTGCCGGACACGGTGCTCGTCTGGGCCGCGCCGAGCACGCTGGACCTGCCGCGCACGGAGTTGGCGCCCGCGCTGTACGGCATCGCCATGCCGACCGACGAGCCGATCGAACGGCCGCTGTGGGGTGTGTGCACGTCGGGCAGTTCGGGCGCGAGCAAGGTGGCCGTCGGGCACGCGGACGGCCTGGAATTGGTCGCGCTGCAGTACGACCGGGCGATCTATCAGCCGACGTTCCCCGGTGGCGCGCCGCGGACCATCGCGACGTGCCTGCCGCTGCAGTTCTCCGCCGCGTTCTTCATGACACTGCTGCCCAGCCTGTACCTGTGCCGGGACCTGGTGGTGTTCGCGCCGCACGACTGGCGCCCGGTCACCGACCTCGCCGCGTCGGGCGATCTGGTACTGCTGGGCGTGCCCGCGCTGACGGCGGCCGCCGCGCTGGGCATGGCCGAACCGGTCGACATGTCCCGGGCGGCGTTCTTCCTCGGCGCCGGGCACCTCAGCGCGCAGCGGGTGCGCACCATCCGCGGCGCCTTCACCGGCGTAGCGTTGGCCAACCTGTACGGCACGGCCGAGACCGGCGCGATCGCGGTGGACCGCGACCCTGGGCACAACGAGCACGTCGGCTTCCCCGTGCCCGGCAAGTCCGTCTGGATCAACCGACCGGACAGCGACGGCGTCGGTGCGGTCGCCGTCGCCGGACCGGACTGCTGTACCCACCTGTGGCGGCCGGGCGAGCCACCGCAGCCCAATCGCAGTTTCGTCGCCAGTACCGACTACGGCCACTTCGACGCCGACGGGCACCTGTGCCTGGACGGCCGGATGGACGGCGGCGAGAAACTGTTCGGCATCACCATCTACCCGCGCGCCGTGGAACGGCACCTGCTGCGGCTGGACGGTGTCGCCGATGCCCGGGTCCGAGTGGACCGGGACGGGGAAGGACTGGAACACCTGTCGGCGACGGTGGTCGGCACGGTGTCCGAGGCGGACGTCCGGGCGCACTGCGCATCGCTGGCCGACACCGAGCGGCCCAGCCGGATCGAGTGCATTCCCGAAACCGAGGCCGTCGCCGCGTACAGCGCGCACGGCAAGCTGTAGGAGGAATCGATGACGGGGGTGGCCACACCGACCGGCCTGTGCTGGGACGACCAGCGACAGGCGTGGACCGTGGGCAGCCAGCGGCTGGCCAACATCGTCTTCGGCGACCGGCATGTCAGCGTCGTGCAGGAACCGGAACTGGCGACCAGTTGGGTGCGGCCCGCGGACGAGACACCGACCGTGACCGAGTTCTTCGGCTCCTGGTTCTCCCGCAGCCCGCGCCATCGCCAGGTGCGCCACGAGCTGCGCCGTCCGTACTCGGCCGGTCTGGTCGCGGAACTGGAGGCGATGTTCACCGAGGTCGCCGAGGAGTTCGCCGCGGGACTGACCGAGTCCGGCGACCTGATGAACGACTACCTGACACCCTACGGAATGCGCACCACAGCCCGGATGATGGACGTGCCGGACTCCGAGTGGGCCAACCTGAACAAGGTGATCGCCGTGATCACCGCGTTCCTGAAGAAGCCGCTGCAGCGCACGTTCAGCGCCAACTCCGCCGAGATGAACGCCATGCGGGTCTGCATCGACTACCTGCGCGAACTGGTCGAAACGCTGTTCGCGCAGCCGAATCCGGGTCCGTTGGTGGCCGCGCTGAAGCAGATCTCGGTGGCCGACGGCGCCAGCATCTGGCTGGCGGTGACCACCATCGGCCAGTTGCTCGCCGCGGGCGTGGAACCGATGACGACCGGCGCCGGCGTCGCGTGCCGCGAACTCTACGGCGACTCGGAGCTGCGCGCGGCCGTGCTGGCCGGCACGGTGCCGATCGGCGAGGTCGCCGAGGAGGCGCTGCGGCTCAACCCGCCGTTCCCCTTCATCCACCGGTGGGTGCAGCAGCCGTGCGACTGCCTCGGGGTGCACATCGAGCCCGGTACCTACCTGGTGATCGATGTGCGTGCGGTGAACAACGACCCGGACGTGCTGGAGGCACCGGGCGAGTTCCGGCCGCACCGGGCCAAACACCAGAACCAGACGTTCGGCCGGGGCGTGCACCACTGCCTCGGCATGCGCAGCGGCCGGCTCCAGATCGCCGTCGCACTGTCCACGTTGCTGCACCGCGTACCCGGCCTGCGGATCGGTCTGGACAAGGTGGACGTCGCCGACCTCGGGTACGTGCTGGCCGTGAACGCCCTGCCCTACGAGGTGAGCCGGTGACGGCGGCCGACTCCCGGGTGCTCACCGTCCGGGCCGACTCGTTCTTCGTCCGCAGCGAACGGGGGGTGTGGCTGCGCAACGCGGTCGGCTCGTTCTCCATCGACGGCGGGGGCGCCTACGAACTGGTCGCGTTGCTGTTCGACCGCCTGGACGGCAGCCGGACGACCGCCGACGCACTCGACGGCCTGGCAGCACCCGTCCGCGACGCGGCCGGACGTTTGGTGAACGTGTTGGTGCGCAACGGTTTCGTCAAGGAGGTCGACCTGCCGGCGGAGACGGTGCCGGACTGGCTGCGCACGCTGTACCCGGAACAGCTGGCCTATGTGGACCAGCACGCCGACCACCCGGTCCGGCGGCTGACCCAGGTACGGAACGCGCCGGTCGCCTGCATCGGCGACGGGATGCTGTTCCGCGTGGTGGCCGGCGTCCTGGGCGACTACGGATTCGCCGACGTGCGGTTGGCCACCACGCAACCACAGCGGTCGGTGGCCGACGTGATCGACTCGGCCGCCGGCCGTGACCACGGGCTGCGGTGGCACGTCGCCGGCACCGGCGCCGACCGGCTCACCGAGCTGATGGCACTGCCCGCGGTCGCGCGGGCAGGTTACATGCTGCTGGCGAGCGACGCCGCCGATCCCGCCGACATCGCCGCCGCCGAGGCCGTCGCCCGCTCCCGTGGCCAGGTGGTCGGCGTGCTGGCCAGGGCCGGCGGGCTGCTCGTCGCCGGCCCGCTTGGCTCGGCCGAACCGTGGTGCTGGCACTGCCTTTCCCGGTGGGTCCGGGCAACCGAACAGCCGGACGTGCCGGCCACCGTCGCCGCCGCTCCGGCGACCCTGGCCGCGCTGCCGCTGGTCAACCGGCTGTTCTGCCGGATCGCCGGACCCCCGGTGCCCGAGGACCGATCGGTGACCACCGTGGACGAGTGCACCCCGACGGTGCGGGTGCACCGTGCGTTGCCGCACCCGCGATGTCCGCTGCACGGCGCGACTTCGGCGGCCGGGGCCGCGATCCGCTGGACCGACGCGCCCACCCGGCCGGACGTGCCCAGCCCGGACGACCCGGCGGAAGTGGTGGCCGCGCACGACCGGATCGTGGCGGCGGCGGGCGCGTGGACCGACCGGATCACCGGTCCGCTGCTGGCGTGCGAGGAGGCGGACCTGTCCCAGGTTCCGCTGGCGGCCAGCCGATGCACGGTCCGCGATCCGGTCACCGGCGCCGCGGTCGAACTGCGATGTCATGGCATCTCGCCGCGCGAGACGCGCAACCAGGTCGCGCTGATCGGCCTGGAACGGCTGGCCGAAGGCACGGCGGAGATCCACGGCGCCGGATGGAGCGCGGCCGAAGCGGCCTACCGCGCGCTGTTCATGGCCGCCATCCGGACACCGGCCACCCCACCGGCCGGCTGGCACGAGGTGCCGGATACCGAAGAAGCCTTGACACTGCGCGGTTTCCTGCTCGGCATCGCCGGTGGCCCGGTCCAGCGGTCCGAGCCGGTGACGCTGCCCTCCGGGTTCGTCCGGGTCACGGTCCGCGACCGCGACCGCACGGCCGACGGGCTCGGCCTGGACGTCGAACACGCGCTGAACCAGGCACTGCTGAATCTCGCCGCCCACCCGGGCGAGCGCACGGCGCTGTTGCGCCCGCCCACGCAGACGTGGGCCGGCGCGGTCGAGCGGCTGACCGCACCGGCCTTCCGCGACGCGGCCCACCGCCTGCCGTTCCTGGACGGCGCCGCTTACCTGGTCGCGGTACCCGGAGCGACCCGATGACCGCGCCCGCCACATCGGCCGCCGCGCCGGTTGTGACACCTGTCGCCGGCTCGGTGTGCGGTGCGGGGCCGTTCGCCGATGCTCTGCGCCGGCATGTCGATGTGCCTCATGGCGTCACGCTGGTGGTGGCGCGGCTGGACGAGATCGTGGTGCCCGAGAACGCGGAGACCGTGGTGTCGGTCGGCCTGTGGCGTGGGTTCGCCTACGTCGGTCCGGTCTGGCGGCCGGGCCGGGCCGGGTGCCCGGACTGCCTGGTGGCCAGGGTGGCGAACTCGCCGTTCGGGCCGGATCGGACCGGTGTCGACGTGCGCCGCGGCTCCGCCGCCCCGGCGGCCACCGACGCGCTCGGTCCGCACCTGCGGCACACCGTGACGACGCTCGTGCGGCTGCGGCTGGCCGACCTGGCCGCGGCGCCCGGGACGGTGTCGGTGGTCGACGGCGTCACCGGCTCCGTGGAGCGGCAGGTGCTGCTGCCCGATGCCATCTGCCGCACGTGCGGCACACCCGCCACCGCGGCCGAGGTGGTGTTCAGCGACCCGGACACCGACCTGGCCAAGCTGACGCCGCGCACCCTGCGCACCCGGAACCTGCCACTGGCGATCGTCGAGCGCGACTATCTGTTCTCCGGCATCGGGCTGTTCAAGGAGTTGCGGCAGGATCTGCAGAGCCCGTTCGGTGCGTGCTCGGTGGAACTGCCCGACCATCTGGGCCGGCGCGAGCCGTCCATCGGCAGGGCCGACAGCTACGCGCGCAGCCGCGTGACCGCCGTGCTGGAGGGCCTGGAACGGTACGCGGGACTGCACCGGGGTGCCCGCGGCGCGCCGGTGCGGGCTGCCTACCAGGACGTCGCCGACCGGGCCGTGCTGCCGACCCGGTTCGGCGTCCACCCGCCGGAGTCCTACGCGACCCCCGGATTCCGCTACCGGCCGTTCCGGCCGGATGTCGTCGTCGACTGGGTGCCCGCGTATTCGTTCCGGCGCGACGCCGTCCGGCTCGTGCCGGAGCGGGCCGCCTACTGGGGACCACGGCACGACGGCGAACCGACCTTCTTCTACGACACCTCGAACGGGTGCGCGCTGGGCAACTCGGTCGAGGAGGCCGTGCTGCACGGGCTGCGCGAGGTCGCCGAGCGCGACGCGTTCCTGCTGACCTGGTACCGCAAGCTGGCACTGCCCGAGGTCCCACTGTCCGACACGGACGATCCGGAGCTGTCCCAGCTGCTGCGCAAGTGCATGTTGTTCACCGGCTGCCGGTTCCGCGCCTTCCTGTCCACGATGGAATACTCGATGCCGAGCTTCTGGCTGGTGGCCGAGTCGGCCGACGGCTCCGGTCCGACCGTCCTTGCCGGCTCGTGCGCCCATCCCGATCCGAAACAGGCACTGGCCGGTGGCCTGCACGAACTCACCGGCAGCGTGCTGGCCGCCCGGCACGGTTACCCGGCGCGGCGGGCCGACGGGCTGCGGATGCTGGCCGATCCGGACCTGGTCCGCCAGATGCCGGACCACTCGCTGGTCGGCTCGCTGCCCGAGGCCAGGGACCGGTTCGCGTTCCTGCTCGACGGCGACCGGCCCACCGTCGGCCTGGCCGACGTCCCGGCAACCGTGCGCGACGACCTGACCGACCTGCGCGGCGACCTGGCCACAGCGGTCGGCGGCGTGCTCGGCATCGGCCTGGACGTGCTCGTCGTCGACCAGACCATGCCCGAACTGGCCCGCAACGGCCTGCACTGCGTCAAGGTGCTCGTTCCCGGCCTGGTGCCGATGACGTTCGGACACCGCAACCGCAGGACACACGGCCTGCCCCGGCTCACCGACGGCACCGGCCTGCCGTATCCGGCCCAGTTGCGCGTGGGGGAGGAGGTCGGATGCGTACCCCATCCGTTCCCGTGACCGACGTCGACGCGGCCTTCGAGTACGTCGATGCGCTGCGCACCGATCCCCGGGGCGCCAACCCGGACGGCTGGCGGGTCGACTGGGACGACGGGCCATGGCCGGTGAAGGTCTACGCGGGCGGGCGCCGGACCCGCCCGGCCGCCGCACTGAACCGATTGCTGGCCAACGGGCTCGCGATCACCACCGCGCGCATCGACCAGCGCGGTGCCCTGCCCACCAGCCCGGAGCAGCCCGTCCCGATACGGCGCGGTGCGGCCGTGCTGACCAGGCGGGCAGTGCCCTCCGGCGGTGCCATGTACCCGACCGAGGCGTACGTCGTGACGCGGGCCGCACCGGCGGCGTACCACTACGACCCGTACCGGCACGAATTGCTCGACCTCGCACATCCCGCCCCGCTGCCGGCACTGGCGGACGCGGTGCTGCTGACCGACGGCGTGCCCGCCGTGACCGTCGTGCTCGGCTTCCGGTTCTGGAAGAACTTCTACAAATACGGCGACTTCGCCTACCGGCTCGGCGCGCTGGACGTCGGCGTGGTCGTGGGCCGGCTGCTGCGGTTGGGCGCTGCCGGCTTCGGCCGGGCCGATCTGCTGGTCGACTTCGACGACCGACGACTCAACGCGTTGCTCGGCCTGGACGGTGAACAGGAAAGCTGCTACGCGGTGCTGTGCCTCGGGGACCGGGCACCGGTGCCGGATGCGCGCGTCCACCCCGTGTCCGCGCCGCCCGTGGTGGTCGAACGGTCGAGTCGGGTCCGCCGGTCCGCCCGCTTCGCGGCTGCCCACACCGCTGCTTCGGCGGGTTCCGGCGTGCCGCCCGCGATGTCCCCATCGACTGCCGAGCGGATCGCCGATGTACCGGTGGCCGTCGCGGACCCGTTGCCGCTGCCCGAGCCGGCCGCCGTCGCCGGGCTCGACCCCGCCGTACTGGTGCGACGCACGTCCAACGGCCACCTGTTCACCGGTCGACCCGCGCCAGCCTCGGCGCTCGCCACCGTGCTGCGCTACGCGTGCGACGCGATCGCCGGGTTCGGGCTGCGCTGCGCGGACCCACTGGCGGACCTGCCGGACCTGTACTGCGCCGTCAACCGGGTGAGCGGCGTGCCCGCGGGCTGGTACCGTGTCGCGCTCGACGGCGGCTGCCTGGTGCCGGTCGGCGCCGGTGGCGACCCGGCGTGCGGCCGGACGCTGCAGCGGGCGCTGTTCGCCGGCACCGTGAACCTCGAACTGGCCGCGTTCACCGTGCATGTCGCATCCGAAGTGGACTTTCGGGGCGCGTCGCGCGGCGTTCGGGAATACCGGGTGCGGCAGATGGCGGCCGGCGTCGCCGTCGAGGCCGTGACGGTCGCGTGCGTCGCCACCGGTCTGGGCAGCCACCCGCTGCTCGGGTTCGACGCCAACGTCGTCGACGACCGGTACGGCCTGCCGGGCACCGGACGCGGAGTACAGATCCAGATCGCAGCGGGCCCGGTCCGGCCGGCTCCGACACCCGAGGTGCCGGTCCGGCACGTGCTCACCGACCACCGGGGTGGCTCATGACACGGTTCAGCCCCTACACGCTCGTCCGCCGTGGCGCCCTGCCGGTGTCCGCGCTGTTCTCCCTGGTGCCCGAACGGACCTGGCGGCACCTGGCCGAAGTCGACCAGGTCGCCGCCGAACGGGAGGCCCTGCGCGCCGAACTGGTCGACGCGCTGCACGATCTGGTCCCGTCGCTGGACGACCAGCCGCGGCGGCACGTACTGCGGCTGCGCAGGGACGTGCACAACGGGCGCCGGCCGACCCCGGCCGTGGTCGCGGCGGCCGAAGGACACCTGGCCGCCACCGGCCGTGTCCTGCTGCACCGCTGGCTGGATCTGCTGGCCCGCGGTGAGGATCTGGTCGAGCAGGCGGGCAACACACTGGCCGTCGAACTGGCCGACGGCCGGCTGCGGCTGGCGGCACTGGCCGGCGGCGCGGACTTCCTGCGCGGGCTGCAACTGTCCGGTGACGAGGTGTTCAAGGAGGCACTGTCCTTCGCCCACGGGGCCGGCCGGGTGCCGGGCAAACCGAGCCGGCAGCGCAGGGTGGAGAGCACGCTGGTGAGCTTCGCCTGCCGGGTGGCGCTCAAACCGTCCCCGTTCGGGTCGTTCACCACGGTCGGCGCCCACCCCTGGCGGCCGGGCGTCGACGGTGGCGCCGGGCGGGTGCGGTCGACCCGGCTGAACCTGGGCCTGCTCAACTGGATGGCCCACGAACTGCGCGGCATCGACGGTGCCGCCGCCCTGCTCACCGTCCGCGCCGCCAACACGGTGCGCAGGGCCGGCGCCCGGGTCACGTTCTTCACCCGGGGCGCCGACGGCAGCACCGACGTGTTCGCCGGCGAGCACTTCCGTGCCCTGGCCGACGACGGGATCGTCCGCGCGGTGCTTGACGCGCTGGCCGGGGGACCGCTGCGCGAGTGCGACCTGCACGACCGGCTGCACGCCGCCGGCCTGCCATCGGCCGACTCGGCCCGCGCCGTCGCCAAGCTCGTCGAGATCGGCCTGTGCGACCGCGATCTGGGCCTGCCCGACCACGGTCGTGACCGGCCGGCCACGATCGCTGCCCTGCTCCGTGCGACCGGCACCGGACAGGCGGTCGAATGCGCGGACGTGTTCGACCGGCTCGCCGGCATCGAGCGCGATTTCGCGGCGGCCGACGTGACCGGCCGCACCGAACTGCTCGCCGAACTGCACAAGCAGCTGCTGTGCTTCACCGATGCTGTCGGCATCGCGCCACCCGCACCGGAGGTGATGCGCGCGCCGGTGTACGAGGACGTCGGCACGCACGAGCCCTCGGTCAGTTGGGCGCCGGACCTCCTGGAACGCAACGCCGAACAGCTGGGCCTGTTCCAGCGCGTGCTGCCGGCGCTGGACGACGCGACGATCGAACGGCTGGGCCTCTACTCGTTCTTCACCGCCCGCCACGGTGTGACCGGTCCGGACGTGGACCTGCTGGAGTTCTACGCCGAGTTCGCCCGGCTCACGCCTGCCGACGCGTCCGCGCTGATGCTGGGTGTCGGTGTATCCGAGGTCGAGCACGTCAAGCACCTGCGTGCGCGGTTCGCCGAGCACCTGCGCGGGCACGCCGCCGGCCTTGCGACACAGGTCGCCGAACTGGACACCGACTGGTTGCGCGCGTTCGCCGATGCGTTTCCCGCGTACCTGCCACCCTGGCGGTGTGCCGGCTACCGGATGCAGTTCGGCGACGCGCGCGGCCGCCTGCTGGCCGTGGTCAACGGTGTCACCACCGGTCACGGCGTCTTCCTGTCCCGGTTCTGTGATCTGCTGGAGCCCACCGATCCGGACGCCTGGCGGGTGACAGCCGCGATCCGGGACGAGATCGCCGAACACCAGCCACGCCAGGCCGACATCACGGCCGTGCTCGGACTGAACTTCAACCTGCACCCCCGGCTCAGCCCGCTGGAGGTCGTCTACCCGAGGGCGACGCCGATGCCGGGCGCCACCGGCGTGCTGACCCTGGGCGACCTCGCCGTCCGTGCCGACCCGGCCGGCCGCCGGCTCCAACTCGTTTCCACAGTGGACGGCCAGCCGATCGACCTGGTGCCGATGAACTTCCTGTACCCGGCGGCCGCGCCCCGGCTGTACCGGTTCCTGTGCGCCTTCGGGCCCACCCGCACCTACCGGGGCGGCTTGTGGGACCGGGTGTGGCGGCCCGGCGATCCCGCTGCGCCGCCGGTGTTGCCCCGGGTCGTGCTCGGCGACCTCGTACTCGACCGGCGGACCTGGCGCACACCGGTGGCGGCGCTGCCGGACCTGGCCGGCGTGGAACGGCAGGAACTGGCCGCACTGGCCGGCCTGGACCGCTGGCGCACCGACACCGGCCTACCGAGGTCGTGCTTCTTCCGGGTGTTCGGGCCGCCTGCCGATCCCGGGGCGACCACCGACTGGGTGGAGCAGAGCAGGCGGTGGGCGCTGGAGGCGCGCAGCGCCCGGCTGCGCAAGCCGCACTTCCTGGACTTCCACAACCCGTTCCTGACGCATGTGCTCGCCAGGCAGGCCCGATCGGTCCCCGACGGCACCGTCACCGTGCAGGAATGCCTGCCGGCGGCGGAGTCCTACGGGACGGCCGGCCGCCCGGACAGCGCGGAGGAGTTCCTGGTGGAGGCATGGGCATGACCAGGTGGCACAGCCTGCACGTGTACCGGTACCCGGAACAGGACCTGTTCCTGGCGCACGGCGTGGCGCCGGTGCTGCGGCCGCTGCGCGCGTCCGGTGCGGTGGACCGGGCGTTCTTCCTGCGCTACTGGCAGGGCGGCCCGCACATCCGGCTGCGGGTGCGCACGGACGCGGCCGTCGTCGACGAGATCGCCGGGAAGCTGCGCGGCCACCTCGCCGAGTACCCCAGCGACGGCACGTTCGACATCGCCGCGTTCCAGGAGGGACAGCGGTACATGGCGCGCATGGAGGACTCCGATCCGCACGAGATCGTGCCCACGGACACCGTGCTGCCGGCCGAGTACGAGCCGGAGTACGGCAAGTACGGCGGGCACGCCGGTGTGGCGATCGCCGAGGACCTGTTCGACGCGAGCACGACGGCGGTCCTGGGCGCCCTGGCGCAGCTGGACGGCCGGTCCGCGCGGCGGTTGGGCGTCGCCTTCGACATGATGCTGCGCGGCCTGGCCGCCGTCGGGCGGTCACCCGCTGAGATGGCGGACTTCTTCGCCTACTACTGCCGGCTGTGGTCGCCGTACGTGTTCGGCCACTTCTCGGCCACCTGGACCGAGCTGCTGGCCAGGCAGGGGCCGCCGATGACCGCCCACGCCGGTCGGCTGCTGGCCACCGGGTCGCTCACCGACGACTGGTCGGCGGCCGTGCGCACCGCGTGGCAGGCCGTCGCCGAGCACACCGACACCGTGCTGCCGCACGTGACACTGGCCGGACCGGACGCGCCGCCGGAACGCCGCCGGCAGGCGCTGCTGGCCAACTACCTGCACACCAACAACAACCGGATGGGCGTGAATCCGGAGAGCGAAGCGTACCTGGCGTACCTCGGGCACCACGTGCTCAGCGACTGCGCGGGGACACCGATTCAGACCGGACTGGAGAGCGTGGCCGCACATGGACATCTCGACTAGTACCTATCCCTTCCAGCGGGACCAGCCGTTCGAACTGCCCGAGGAACTGAGCTGGTTGCGACGCAACGACCCCGTGTCGCGGGTCCGGCTCGCCAACGGCACCGGCGCCTGGCTGGTCACCCGGTACGACGACGTGCGCGCCGTCCTGGCCGATCCGGTGTTCTCCCGCAGCCTGAACGACCGCCAGGGCGCGGCGAAGATCGAAACCGGGTCGGCGTTCCAAGAGCCGGAAGGCGGCTACTTCGCGTTCGGCAGCTCCATCGTGGAACCGCCCGGCCACACGCGCTGGCGGCGGATCGTCAGCCAGGCGTTCACGGCCCGGCACGCCGAGACCATGCGGCCGAGGATCCGCGAGATCGTCGCCGAACTGCTCGCCGAGATCGCCGAACTCGACCAGGTCGACCTGATGTCCGCGTTCGCGTTCCGCTTCCCGATGCGGGTGATCTTCGAACTGCTCGGCGTGCCGGCCGACGGTCAGCCGGTGTTCGCCGAGTGGGCGGCGCAGGTGAACCGGATGGACTCGGCCGCCGACTTCCAGCGGTTCGGCGAGGTGATGAGCGCACTGGGCCGCTACGTCGTCGGCCTGATCTCGCGCAAGCGCCGGGAACCCGGACCCGACCTGCTCAGCGAACTGATCGAGGTGCATGACGACGACCGGACGCGGCTGTCCAACGACGAGCTCGTGTCGACGGTGTTCCTGCTGTTGATGGCGGGGTACGAGAGCACGGCGACCCAGTTGGGCAACGCGTGCTACGCGCTGTTCCACCACCCCGACCAGCTGGCGAAGCTGCGCGACGCTCCCGAGCTGATCGAGGTGGCCGTCGAGGAGATCCTGCGGTACGCGCAGATCGGCACCGGCTGGGCGATCGCCAAGCACACCACCGAGGACGTCGTGGTGGGCGGCGTGACGATCCCGGCCAACTCGACCGTGTTCGTGTCGCTCGGGTCGGCCAACCGTGACGAGTCCCGTTTCGACGCCGCCGACGAGTTCGATGTCGGCCGCAGGCGTGGCTGCCCGCAACTGGCCTTCGGCGCCGGCCCGCACTACTGCCTGGGCGCCGCGTTGGCGAGGGTGGAGCTGCAGGAGGCGATCACCGGACTGCTCGGCAGGTTTCCCGGCCTGCGGCTGCTCGGCGACGTGGCGGACGTGGAACTGGCCAGCAACCTGTTCACGTACTACCCGCGTCGGCTGCCGGTGGCGTGGTGATGGACATGCCGACGTCGGTCGTCGAACCGTACAGCGCGGAGTTCTTCCTCGACCCGTACCCGACGCTCGCGCAGCTGCGGGAGACCGATCCGGTGCGCCGGGTGCGCGTGTTCGGGTTCGCCGAGGCGTGGCTGGTGACCAGGCACGCCGACGCGAAGCGGGTGCTCACCGAGCCGGTCTTCGCCAAGTCGCTGCCCGGGCAACCCGATCCGTTCGCGGCACTGGCCGGTGACGGCGAGGACGTGCTGACGCTGGCCACCGACGACCCGGCCGAGCACGCCCGGCTGCGTCGCCTGATGATGCAGGGCTTCAGTCCCCGCCGGCTGGCCGGGCTGCGCGAGCGGGCGCAGCGCGCACTGGACGCGCAACTGGCCGTGCTGGCCGGCGACGACGCCGTCGACCTGCTGCCGAACCTGGTGTACCCGTTCGTGTTCGCCGTCATCGGGGACATCTTCGGCGTGCCGCACGACGAGCGGGAGGAGTTCCGCAGGCGGCTGGTCGGCCGCCGCGGTGACGTGGCGGGCGACCAGATGCGCGAGCGCAACCGGGAGTCGGTGCGTCGCACCCGGGAGTACCTCGTCGAACTGGTCGCCCGCAGGCGCGCCGAGCCCGGCGAGGACGTGGTCAGCGGGTTGATCGAGGCCCAGTCGGACGACCGGCAGCTGTCCGACGCGGAACTGTTCGCGGCGTTGCTGTTGTTGGTCACGGCGTCCTACGTGACGTCGGTGAACCTGATCAACACCGGGATCTGGCTGTTGTTGCGGCATCCCGACCAGCTCGACCGGCTGCGCGCGACGCCCGACGGGGTCCGCTGGGCCGTCGAGGAGTGCCTGCGGTACGAGAGCCCGGTGATGTCGGCCGACCGGATCGCCGCTCAGGACGTGCGGCTCGGTGACGTGGTCGTGCCACGCGGGGACCGGGTTCTGGTGTCCATCGGGTCCGCCAACCGGGACGAGCGGGTGTTCGACCGGGCGGACGAGTTCGACATCAGGCGGAATCCGAATCCGCATCTCACGTTCGGGCACGGGGTACGGCACTGCCTCGGCGCCGCGGTCGCCCGGATCGAGGCCGAGTTGGTGTTCGGTTCGCTGTTCGGCGTCTTTCCCCGGATGAGTCTGCACGACGTCCAACCGGACTGGCGGTGCGACGGCATCGTCCGCGGGCTCACGGCACTGCCCGTCATACCCGGTCGTTCGATCCGGACGCGGTGAGGAAACAGTTGAGTCAGGGAGAACACTCGGTGGTGCACACGAGCAACATGGCAGCGCGGGCGTCGGTCGGCGACCCGCCGGGGAGCGACCCCGACAACGCACTATCCGTGCGGGGACTGGTGAAGCGCTACGGTGCCAAGGAGGCCGTCAAGGGCATCGACCTGGATGTGCGGGCGGGTGAGATATTCGGCTTCCTCGGCCCGAACGGCGCCGGCAAGTCGACCACCATCAAGATGCTGTGCACGCTGCTCACGCCGGACGCGGGTACGGCGTCCGTCGTCGGGTTCGACGTGCGGCGGCAGCGCGACGACGTGCGCTGCAACATCGGCCTCGTGTTCCAGGAACCGACGCTGGACACCTATCTGACGGCCGAACAGAACCTGCGATTCCACGCCGAGCTGTACGGCGTGCCGAAATCGGAGGTGGACGACCGCATCCGCATGGTGCTGGACATGGTCGGCCTCACCGAGCGCCGCGGCGGCAAGGTGATGATGTTCTCCGGCGGCATGAAACGCCGCCTGGAGATCGCCCGCGGCTTCCTGCACTCGCCGCGCGTGCTGTTCCTGGACGAGCCGACGGTCGGCCTCGACCCGCAGACGCGCAGCTCGATCTGGAACTACATCAAGCAGCTCAAGGAAACCGAAGAGATCACGATCTTCATGACCACCCACTACATGGACGAGGCGGAGTACTGCGACCGCATCGCCGTCATCGACCACGGTGAGATCGTGGTGACCGGCACGCCCGCCGAGCTGAAGAGCGGCATCGGCAAGGACAAGGTGCAGATCCAGACCAGCAACGCGGCCGCCATGGTCGCCGCACTGCGGGACGGCTTCGACCTGGCTGCCACCGTCGACGGCGAGACCGTGACGTTCTCCGTCGAGGACGGTGAGCAGTTCGTGCCCGAACTGTTCGGCAGGGTCTCGGTGCCGATCCGTTCGGTGAGTGTGACGCGGCCGTCGCTGGACGACGTCTTCATGGCGTTCACCGGCCGGACGATCCGGGACGGCGAACAGGCCGACCGCAACAGCTGGATGCGGCAGGCGTTCCTGTCCGGGAGCCGCTGACATGACCACCACATCCGACTCCGCCGCAGGCTCACGCGTCATCCGGGTCGCCGTGGCACAGCGCGGCTTCGGCACCACCTACCGGGCCACCCGGATCGTGTTCCGCCGCGAGGTGATCCGCTTCTTCAACGACCGGATGCGCATTTTCAGTGCGATGATCCAGCCGGTCCTGTTCCTGCTGGTGCTGGGCACCGGACTGTCGGTGGTGAGCGCTGGTTCACTCGGCGGGATCAGCCTGCGGGCGATCATGTTCCCCGGGGTGCTGGCCATGGCCGTGCTGTTCACCGCGGTGTTCGCGGCCGGCTCCATCGGCTGGGACCGGGAGTTCGGCTTCCTGCGGGAGATGCTGGTCGCCCCGGTCAGCCGTGGTTCGATCATCGCCGGCAAGGTCGCAGGTGGCGCCGCCACGGCCGCACTGCAGGGCATCGCGATCCTGGTGCTCGCCGGGCTGGCCGACGTCCCCTACCACCCGCTGATGCTGCTGGAGTTGGTCGGTGAGATCGCGCTGTTCGCGTTCGCGCTGGCCTCCTTCGGCGCGATGCTGGCCGCCCGGATGAAGAGCGTGCAGGCTTTCATGGCGGTCACGCAGATGACGCTGATGCCGCTGTTCTTCACGTCCGGCGCGCTGTTCCCGCTGTCCGGGCTGCCGCTGTGGCTGAAGATCCTGACCTGGATCAACCCGCTGACGTACGCGGTCGACCCGATCCGCAGGACGGTGTTCGCGAACCTGGACCTGAGCGATGCCGTGCGCGCCACCTATGCCGGTGGCGTGCGGTGGGGTGGCTGGCAACTGCCGCTCGGCCTGGAACTGGTCGTCGTCCTCGGCCTGGGCTGCGTCATGTTGTGGGCCGCGATCCTGCGGTTCCGCAAGGCCGAATGACCGGTCCTGACACGACAGGGAGGCAGCCGATGACGGCTGGTACGGCGGACCCGACCGGATACCGGCGGCGGCTGGCCGCGCTCGGTGAACTGTGGGGTGCGGTGAAGTATTTCCATCCGGGCCTGATGGGCCGCGATGCCTGGTGGGACGAGACCCTGCGGCGCGCGTTCGACATGGTCACCGAGCGGGACCCGGCGCACCGCCACGTGGCGGCCGTGCGCTGGTTGCTGGCCGAACTGGGCGACCCGGCGACGGACCTGCTGGCCGGGCCGGACCGGAAGGCCGAGCCGCCGGCGGAGCCGGTCACCGATCTCGGCGACGGCGTGGTCCTGTTGAGCGTGTCGGCGTTTCGGCGGTATTCAGCGGGACCGGACATGTACAACGCGTTCGGTGCGGTGCTGCGGCGGCTCGGTGGCGCCGCCGGACTGGTCCTCGACCTGCGGCGCACCGGCAGGCTGTTCCAGTTCGGGCTGCTGCGCGGGCTGGTCGGCTCGCTCGTGGACACCGACCTGGTGCTGCCCGCCACCCGCTACCGGTACCATTCCGGACTGCCCAGCGAGGCCACGGAGACGGTCGTGGGCAGCGAGTCGGGGCTGCTGTTGGCCCAGCCGGCCGTGGTCGCGGCACAGGCGGCCAACCCGTTCCTCGGACCGGCGACGCCGCTGACCGGCCTTCCGGTCGCCATCGTCGTGTCGGACGCCAACGAGCCGGGTTACCAGCATGCACTGGCGCTGCGGGCGGCCGGCCGGGCGCATCTGGTACACGCGGGAGCGGCCGTCGCGACCGCCCCGGGCCACGTGCTCGACCTGTACGACGGCGTCCGGGTGCGCGTGCGGACCCAGGAGTTCGTTCCGGCGCCGGTCGTCGACCGGCGGTTGGACAACTCGGTGACCGACAGTTCGGTGATCGAGGTCGCCCGCGAACTCCTGGGCGTCGGCCGGCCGGAACCCGTTGCCGCGCAGGTCGTCCCGCCGGTGCCGGTCACAGACGTGCCACGCCGGTCGACCGGGCCGCTGCCCGACCGGGCCGGCAGGCTGCTCGCGGCCACGAAGCTCTGGTGTGCCGCGAACTGGTTCTTCGCCCACAAGAACCTGTGCGACCGACCGTGGGCGGACGCGCTGGCCGACGCCGTCCCCGCCGTCGAGGCGGCCGCCGACGACCTGGCTTACGCGCTGGCGGTGGAGGAGCTGGCCCGCGGCATGTGCGACTCGCACGCCGTGACCAAGAGCCGGGTGCTGATGGCCGCCCGCGGTGGACCGGCCACCGTGCCGATCCTGGTCCGGCTGGTCGAGGGACACACGGTGATCACCACCGTCGGCGCGGAAGCACCGGACCTCCGGGTCGGCGACATCCTGTTGGCCGTGGACGGCGAGAAGGTCGCCGAGCGGCGCAAGCGGTTGGGCGGCTGGCAGTCGAACTCGTCGCCGCGCGCGGAAGCGGCCATTGTGGACGGTCTGTTGCTCGCCGGGCCGTTCGGCGGCGCGGCGGAACTGGAGGTCGAGGGCGTGGACGGCGCCGTGCGCACCGTTCGGGTGCCGCGCGGGTCGGTGCAGCCGGGGCCGTACCGGTTCGGGTTGTCCGAGTGTGAGGTGCTGCCGGGCGGCGTCGGCTACCTGGATCTCACCGCGCTGGGCCTGAGCCAGACGGACGGCGCGTTCGAGCGGGTGCGCTCCTGCGCCGGACTGATACTCGACCTGCGCGGCACTCCCGGCAGCGGGGTGCGGCGGGCGGCGTCCCATCTGACCGGAGTGCCGATGCCGTACGCGATCGACTGTTACCCGACGCCGACACTGGCGGGCACCGCCCAGCGCCGCGTCGAGATGGCCATCGAACCCGCGACGCCCGGTGACGCCTATGCCGGGCAGGTGGCCGTGCTGATCGACGAGCGCACGATCAGCCACGGTGAAGCGACGTACCTCATGCTGGCCGGCGCGACCGGCGGCTCGATGGTGACGTTCGGCGGTCAGACCCCCGGTGTCGTCGGGCATCCGACCGAACTGCAGCTGCCGGGTCGGATCCGGGTCTGCTTCAGCGCCGTCGACGTGCGCGGTGTGGACGGCAGGCGGGTGCAGCGCGTTGGTTTCACCCCGGACGTGCCGGTCGCCACGACGGTGGCGGGCATCCGCGCCGGCCGGGACGAAACACTGGACACCGCGGCCGGCTGGCTGCGCGACCGCGGTGTCCGTGATGTGTGAACGGGAGCCGCTGGG
>DASZXM010000442.1:0-3432 GCA_035546415.1 Pseudonocardiaceae bacterium | reverse complement strand
GGTAGGCGGCCTGCAACCCCTGACGGGCCCGGCGGGCCAGCGCGGCGGTCGCATTGGCGCTCAGCCCGAAGTGCCGCGCCACGACGGCCGGCCGCTCGCCCTCGACCTCCACCCGCCACAGCACCGTCCGCCAGCGCTGCGGCAGCGACGTGAACGCGCGCGCGATCAGCTGCAGGTCGGCCCGGCTGGCCGGCGCGGTGTAACCGGCGTCCACCTGCCGGCTCAGCTCGTCGTCCGCGACCGGCACGTCCCGCCTGCGCACGCTCCACTCGGCGGCCAGCCTGCGCACCACGGTCAACAGGTAGGCGCGCACGTTGCCGTCCGGCCCGGCACCCCGGCGGACGGCCTGCAGCACACGGAAGAACGCCTCCGCTGCCATGTCCTCGGCGTCGGCCACGTCGGTACAGCAGCGCATCGCGAAGCCGCGCACGGCGGCCGCGTGCCGGGTGAACAGCTCGCCGAACGCGGCGTCGTGCCCGGCCCGTACCAGCCGCAACAGCTCGACGTCGTCCTCGGCGGCCAGCCCGGCCGCCACCATGTCGACCGGGACAGCGTCGACCGGGACCGCGTCGGGTCCCCGGGTCCCGGCAGGGCAGCTGTCGGTTCCGTCCGCCACCGTCATCCCGCCGGGTACCTCCTCACCGGTACGTGCGCCGTCTGGACAACATGCCACAGGGAACACGTACGTGGGACGGCATGTGGCGCATGTTGTGCCGAATGGTGACCAGCCGTATCGAACTGGTCACAGATAGGCGCCAAACCTTACGGGAATGCGGTACTCGGACGTGGTCGTCGGTACTGTCTGCTCGCGTGGCCGACTGGAAGAACAAAGCGCTGGAACTGCTGCCCGCGCTACGGCCCGTCATCGAACACGACTGGTCGTGTCATGTGTTCCTGGGCGAGCTGTTGCCGCTGGTCTGGGACGCGCACCGGGCGAACGACACCGATGCGCTGCGCCGGATCTACGGCTTCGCCCGCTGGTGCTTCGACCAGCCGGGCCACCTGGCCAACGCGGCGGTCGTGAGCTTCTACGAGCTGGTGTTCGACGAGTGGGAGCTGCGGCACGACATCGCGGCATGGCTGCCCGCGGACGTCGTGGCGAAGGTCCGCCCGTTGTGGGAGTGGCGCCTGCCCGGACAGCGGATGAGCGAGGTCGACCGTCTCGTCGCCGACACCGCGCCCACCCCCGAGACCGCGTCCACCGACGTCCGCTAGTATTCACGGCATCAGGACAGCGGTTGTTGGCCTGATGGCCATGCGGACGTAGCGCAGTTGGTAGCGCATCACCTTGCCAAGGTGAGGGTCGCGGGTTCGAGTCCCGTCGTCCGCTCTCGTTCATTCCGCGGCCGACCCCGCTAGGGAATCCGACCGAAGACCACGGCGCCGGTCGCCGGGTCCACGATCACCAGCACCGAGCGGTCGCCCGGACCACCGAACACCCGCACGGCCGCATCGGTGTCCCCGGGCAGCTTCCCGGCCTGTCCCCTGACCCTCAGCTCCCAGCTCTCCCCGTTGTCCCGCAAGGCAACCCGCCGCCGCGCGAACTTCGCCGCGACCATCGGCCGGTCGGCCGTCCGGAGCGCCTGCCCGGTGCCGCGCGCCACGACCAGCCGGTACCCGCCGACCAACAGAAACAGCGCGCCGGCCACCAGAAACGGCACGGTGAACACCCCGGCGACCCCGGCGGCGAGCAACGCCGCGCCGACCACCAGGCAGACCAGGTCCAGCACCAGCCGACGCCGGAGGAACCGGCGGGCGACCGCCACCGGCTGCGACTCCACCTGCCCCGCCATCGCCGCAGAACATAGCCGCACCACAGGCGGCGCCACCGCCCAGCCGCCGCTGCCTAATCGCCGCTTCCTGCCGCCACCGCTTAGGCGTCGCCCGGCGTCAGGCCCACCGGGCAGGCGACGCCCGTGCCGCCGTGACCGCAGTAGCCCCACGGGTTCTTCTCCAGGTACTGCTGGTGGTGGGGCTCGGCGTAGTAGAAGTCGCGGAGCGGCGCGATCTCCGTCGTGATCGCGCCGTGCCCGGCGGCCGTGAGGCACCGCTGGTACGCCGCGGCGCTGCGTTCGGTCGCCGCCCGCTGCGCCTCGTCGGCCCAGTAGATCGCCGACCGGTACTGCGTGCCGACGTCCGCGCCCTGCCGCATGCCCTGTGTCGGGTCGTGGCCCTCCCAGAACCGGCGCAGCAGCTCGTCGTACCCCACCTGCGCGGGGTCGAACACCACCAGTACGACCTCGGCGTGGCCGGTGCGGCCCGAGCACACCTCGCCGTACCTCGGGTTCGGCGTGTACCCGCCCGCGTAGCCCACGGCCGTCGACCACACTCCCGGTGTCCGCCAGAAGATCCGCTCCGCGCCCCAGAAGCAGCCCATGCCCACGACGGCCGTTGCCGTGCCGTCCGGGAACGGCGGCACGATGCGGCGCTCCGGGTGCACCGCGTGGTGCTCGGGAACCGCCATCGCCGCGTCGCGGCCGGGGAGTGCCTGGTCGGCGGGCACCATCGTCACCGCCCTACGGCGCCACCACGCCATGGTGTCCACTGTACGGAGGAACCGTCGGCCACAACACGTCGTCGAAAGCGCAACGATTGGCGCAATTCTCCGGCATCCTCCCCCGAGGGGGTGCGCTACTACCGGGGCTGCCTTCGCAGCTCGGAGGGCCCACGTCGGGGTGTGACCTCAATTGCAGGCGTTCACCCGCTTCGGCGACAATACGGGTGCTCAAGAACCAACAGGAGGAGCCAGATGTCCTGGCAAGAGGACCTGCAACAGCTCGACACCGCGCTGGCCGGGGGGCAGATCTCCGCCGACGACTATCGTCGCCGTCGGGACGAGGTGCTCGCCAAGGCGTCCGGTGGCGCGCCGGCGCAGGGTGGCCAGGTTCCTCCCGCACAGCCGTCGACGCCGCCGCCGGGGTTCGCGCAGCCGTCGACCCCGCCGCCCGGGTTCGCGCAGCCGGGTACCCCGCCGCCCGGGTTCGCCCAGCCGCAGCAGCCGAGCACGCCCCCGCCGGGCACGCCGCAGCCACAGCCCAGCCAGGGCTACTTCCCGCCGCCGTTCCGCTGGCAGACCACGCCACCCCAGCAGCCACCCCAGCAGTCACCGCAGCAGCCGTCGCAGCCGACGAACCCGGCCGAGGAGACGCAGACGATCGCGCCGGTGCAGCAGCCGACCGGCCAGGACGCCGACCGCACCCAGGTGGTGCCCGGATCGGCCACGAACGCCGAACGCACGCAGGCCATCCAGGCCCGGCCCGGTGACCGGACCCAGGTGGTCCAGCCCGGATACGGCGGCCAGAACACCGGCGGCTACAACGCGCAGTACTACACGGAAGGCCCCGGCTGGCAGGGCGGTGGCGACTCGACGCCGTGGGGCGGCGCGGAATTCCCGCCGCTCGGCCCGGCCGGCAACTGGGGTGTCAAGCAGGG
>DASZXM010000441.1:0-6560 GCA_035546415.1 Pseudonocardiaceae bacterium | reverse complement strand
CGCCGGAACGGACGGCCTGGTGTGTGCGGTCCGGACGTTCGCACCCGTCGATGTCGATCCCACCGACATCGGACAGGCCGCTGGCGTCCAACGCGCTCTCGCAGCCACTGGTCTGCGTGGTCGAAAGGTACCTGACCTGCTGATCGCCGCAGCGGCCGAACAGTGCGGGGTGACACTGCCACGAGTACTGGCCGTTTCCGCAGGTCAGGGCTTGGTCACGCCGACCACGGACAGTGCTGACGGGATGCTGCGGATGGTCAGGGGTAAGCGGGCCTGGCGCTCGCCGTCGGCGTAGGCGAACCAGCGGTTGCCGCCGGACAGGTGGACCGTGCGGGCCCGCATCGTGGTGACGGCCGGGTGCTCGACGTGCCTGCCGCTGCGCAGCCTGGGCAGGATCGTCATCAGCGAGCGGCGGCTGGCCGCGCCGACGACCGTGATGTCCAGCAGGCCGTCGTCGGCGACCGCGTCCGGGCAGATCGGGATGCCACCGCCGTAGTAGGGCAGGTTGCCGACCGACACCATCGTCGCGTCCAGGTGCACCGTGTCGTCGTCGGCCTCGATGACCAGCGGGTACGGCCGCAGGTGCAGCAGTTCGGCGAGGATCGCCACGTCGTAGCGGCGTGGGCCGCGCGGCCACCGGAGCCGGTTGGCCCGTTCGTTGACGGCCGAGTCGAAGCCCGCGCACAGCACCGTCGCGAACCACGCTCCCCCGGCCACCCGGCCCAGGTCGATCGACCGCCACGCGCCGCCCGCGAGCGCGGCGGCCACGGCTTCCGCGGCCACCAGCGGTTCGCCGGGGACGCCCAGTGCCCGTGCGAAGTCGTTGCCGGTGCCCGCCGGCACGACGGCCAGCGCGGTCGCCGAGCCGGCGCACGCCTGGACCGCCAGGTGGGCCATGCCGTCACCGCCGAGTGCGACGAGCACGTCGACACCGTCGGCGACGGCCTTGCGGGCCAGTGCGAGCGTGCCCGGCGCCGAGTCGGCGGTGAGCGTGTCCAGCCGGTCCACCGAGGTGCGCAGGGTGGCGGCGACACGCCCGGCCACGCGGGCCGCGGCACCCATACCGGCAGCCGGACTCACCAAGAGCGCCGCGATCATCCGTGCATCATGGCACGGCGGGATCAGGTCGCGTCGTCGTAACTCAACGGCTCGTTGGCGATGGGCCGGGCCGTCGGCATCGGCGACGGTTCGTCGTCGTCCAGTCCGTCCCAGCCCTCGTCGACGCGCTGCTGTGCCTTGCGCTTGTCGTGCACCCGGGCGATCTGGACGGCCAGCTCCAACAGCAGCGTCAGGCCACCGGCCAGCGCGCACATGGAGATCGGGTCCTGGCCGGGCGTCGCGAACGCCGCGAAGACGAACAGGCCGAAGATCATGCCCCGGCGCCAGCGCTTCAGCTTCTCGTACTTGAGCACGCCGACCCGGTTGAGCATCACCACCAGCAGCGGCAGTTCGAAGCTCACGCCGAAGATGACCAACAGGTTGATCATGAACGACACGTACGCGGTGGCCGCCAGGGCCGTGACGAACTGGCTGCCGCCGACGTTGGACAGCACCTTCAGCGCCTCGGGCACCACCAGGTAGGCCATCACGGCACCGGCGCAGAACAGCACGACGGCGCTCGTGACGAACGTGAGCGCGAACTTGCGCTCCTTCTTGTACAGGCCGGGCGTGATGAACGCCCAGATCTGGTACAGCCACGCCGGGCTGGTCAGGACGAACCCCGCCGCGATGCCGACCTTGAGGCGGATCATGAAGCCCTCGAACGGCTCCGTCTGCAGCAGTGCGCACGGCCGACCGTCGAACGACACCCGCTGCGACGCCGGCAGGTGGCAGTACGGGTCGTTCATCAGCTGGCCCAGCGACGGGACCGGGCCCACCCGGTAGGCGAACCACAGGAACCCGATGATCGCGCCGAGCACCACCGCCAGCGCCGCGAGGGCGAGGCGGTGGCGCAGCTCGTAGAGGTGTTCGATCAGCGTCATCGTGCCGTCGGGATTGACCCGACGGCTACGTCGCTGACGTGCTTCCTTCCGCCCACCGCGCGGGCGGAACGGGGACTCCGACACCGGACCGTCCGTTCGTCGTCAGCAGGTCAGTGCTGCTGCTGGTCGCGCTGTGCCGCGTTCTGGTCGGTCGTGAACGACTGCTGCGGCGCGGACAGCTGCTGCGGCGGCGTGGGCTGCGGGGCGTTGCCCGCGGGCGTGCCCGATGCCGCCTCGTCCTCGTGCAGGCCCCGAGTCTCGGCACGGAAGATCCGCATGGACTTGCCGATGCCCCGCGCGGCGTCCGGCAGCCGCTTCGCACCGAACAAGATGATGATCAGCGCGGCGATGATCAGCAGATGTGGCCAGCCGAATCCGTTAAGCACGGTGGTCCTCCCGTTCTACGCTGCTCTCGATGGTACGCGGAGCACCCGACCAGGACCTATGGCCATGCAGATCCTGCCTCAAATCGGACATCGCCACTCCCAATGCCGCTGACCTGGCCCGGAGCATCCCGGACCGGTCGGCGACGTGCTCGCGGAGCACGCCACGCACCATGCCGAACCGTCGTAGCGAACCACGAACTCGCAGGCCGACCAAGGCCCCGACGACCACTGCCACGACGAGCAGCCCGGTGAGGATCGGTACGAACGGCACCGGCACACCGTAGCCGTATCAGGTTGACGGCAGGTGATCAGCTCTGGTCAACGCCTGTCTGGCGCGTGACATGACGGCGTCGGCGAGCTGCCGCGGCTCCTCCACCAGCACCTCACCGGCCTGCGCCAGGATCAGCCGCACCATCCAGTTGGTGTCGGTGTAGCGCATCCGGACACGCGCCCGGCCACCGTCCAGTTCGACCAGGTCGTCCACCGGGTAGTACTCGGCGACCCACCGGGCGTCGGGCAGCAGCACCAGCACGGCCTCGCGCTGGTCGGGTTCCGGGCGGAACAGGCCCTCGGACACGTCGTGCGGCCGGGCGTGCGGTGGCGGGGCGGCCGGCTCGTCCAGTTCGGACACGTCGTCGATGCGGTCCAGCCGGAACAGCCGCACGTCCTCGGCCAGGCGGCACCACGCCTCCAGGTAGCCGCGGCCCTCGACGAGCAGCAGCCGCATCGGGTCCACGGTGCGGTCGGTGATCTCGTCGCGGGACGCGGTGTAGTAGCGGATCCGCAGCGCGTGATCGCGCGCCATGGCCGCCTGGACCGCCTGCCGTGTCCGTTCCGTCGACTCCGTCTCCCGCATGGCGAGACCGACGACCACGCCCGCCGGTTGCGCCTGGCCGACCGCGGACTCGATCTTCGCCAGGCTGCGTCGGACGGCGTCGGTGTCCACCACGCCGGGCGTGTCGGCCAGCGCGCGCAGGGCGACCAACAGGGCGGTGGCCTCGGCGGCGGTGAGCCGCAGCGGGCGGCGCATGCCGGCGTCGTAGGTGACGGTGATCGTGTCGCCCTCGAAGGACAGGTCGATCAGGTCACCCGGCCCGTAGCCGGGCAGGCCGCACATCCACAGCAGCTCCAGGTCCTTGCGCAGCTGTTTCGGCGTCACGCCGAAGTCGGCGGCGGCCTCGTCCACCCGGATGCCCGGCCGCGCGATGAGGTACGGCACCAACGCCAGCAGCCGCGGCAGCCGATCGGTCGCCGCCCCGGAACCGGGCCTGCTCACTGAGTTTCCCCCCTGTGCGTGGTCATCTCCCCCAGCCTTCTTCGGCGTGCACATTCTGCTGCGACGCCACCACGCCCACCAGCCGGTCCCGCACGGCCTTGCGCAGCAGTTCCGGTTCCAGCACGACGACGTCCGCGCCGTGCCCGGCCAGCCAACCGGCGGCCGACTCCGGGAAGTGCAGCTCGACGGTCACCTCGTCGCCCGGCTGCCCGTCCAGTGTGCGCGGACCGACGACCGTCGCCTGCCGCCGCACGCCCTGCGCCCGGCCCGCCGACACCCACAGCCGGGCGGTCGTCGTGGGCCGCTGCTCACGTTCACCGCCGAGCACGTAGTCCATCAGGTTCACGCCGGGCGGCCGTCGCACCTCGCCCGGCTTGCCGACGGTCGCGACGTCCCCGACGATCCGCGTCAGCCGGAAACAGCGGGGTGCGCCACGATCCCGGTCCTGGCCGACGAGGTACCAGCGACCGCGCCAGGACACGACACCCCACGGTTCGACGGTGCGGGTCATCACGTCGCTGGGCGGGGAACGCCGGTAGTCGAACGTGACCACATGCCCGGCCTGTACGGCGGCCAGCAGCGGCGCGAACGCCTGCTCGGTGGCACGGACCTTCGGCTCGACGGCGGGCGCGGACACCTCGTCCACGTCCACCCCGGCCGCCCGCAGCTTCAGCAGCGCACCGTTCGCGGCGCCGGTGAGTTCCGGCGTCTCCCACAGCCGCACGGCCAACGCGACGGCGGCTGCCTCGTCGGGTTCGAGGTCGATGTCGCCCAGTTCGTAGTCGCGACGCGCGATCCGGTAACCGTCCGTGGCGTCGAAGGCGGAGTTGCGCCCGGTCTCCAGGGGCACACCGAGGTCACGGAGCTCCGCCTTGTCCCGTTCGAACATGCGGAAGAAGGCTTCGTCGGACGGGGCGTCCGAGTAGCCGGGCACGATGCCTCTGATGCGCTCCGCGGTCAGGTAGGACCGGGTGGACAGCAGGCACAACACGAGATTGACGAGACGCTCCGCGCGTGCGGTGGACACGTCCCGCACCCTAACGCCGTCTGCCCGGACCGCACATGCGGACCTGCCGATCGACATCCGGCGAACCGAAACAGATGACCGGAGATGATCACCGTAGGTAGCGGTGTGCGCAAGCGCGTGTCACAGGAGGTAGCCGAACGGTCACGGTACGCGTCACCACTCGGCCGCCGCGGACCCGGGCGCCGCGGATGGCATTCGGTCCGGCGTTTCCGTCGGCTTGACGTGGATACCCCCTCCAGGTATTACTAACTCGTCCTATACCTACCAGGGGTATCCAGCGGGAGATGGTTCAACGTGGGACAGGTGGGCGCCGCACTGGCCATGGCGGGTTCGATGACGTGGGAGATCCTGTGGGCCCTGGTGCTCGGGTTCGCACTGTCCGCCGTCGTCCAGGCCGTCGTTCGGCGGGCGACCGTGGTCCGGTTGCTCGGTGACGACCGGCCGCGCAGCCTGGCCATCGCGACCGGGCTCGGCATGGCTTCCTCGTCCTGTTCCTACGCCGCGGTCGCCCTCGCCCGTTCCCTGTTCCGCAAGGGCGCCGACTTCACCGCCGCGATGGCGTTCGAGATCGCGTCCACCAACCTCGTCGTGGAACTGGGCGTGATCCTCGCGCTCCTGATGGGATGGCAGTTCACCGTCGCCGAGTTCGTCGGTGGGCCGATCATGATCGTCCTGATCGCGCTGGCGTTCCGGCTCGTCCTGCGCGGCAGGCTCGTGGCCGCCGCCCGGCAGCAGGCCGATCGGGGGCTCGCCGGGTCCATGGAGGGGCACGCCGCCATGGACATGTCCATCCAGCGCGCGGGGTCGTTCGCCCGCCGACTGCTGTCCGCCGACGGGTTCACGTCCGTGTCGCACGTGTTCGTCATGGAGTGGGCCGCGATCCTGCGCGACCTGGTCATCGGCCTGCTCATCGCGGGCGCGATCGCGACCTGGGTGCCGGACACGTTCTGGCAGGACTTCTTCCTGACCAACCACCCCGGCGCCGCCGCCGTCTGGGGTCCGCTGATCGGCCCACTGGTCGCCGTGCTCAGCTTCGTCTGCTCCATCGGCAACGTGCCACTGGCCGTCGTGCTGTGGACCGGCGGCATCAGCTTCGGCGGCGTCATCGCGTTCATCTTCGCCGACCTGCTGATCCTGCCGATCCTCAACATCTACCGGAAGTACTACGGCAAGCGGATGGCCCTCGTCGTCGCCGGCACGTTCTACGTCGCCATGGCCGCCGCCGGCTACGTGATCGAACTGATCTTCGGCGGGCTGGGCCTGGTGCCGGACCGCTCCAGCGCGCACCTGCCCGAGGTCGGCATCTCCTGGAACTACACGACCTGGCTCGACATCGCCTTCCTGGTGCTGGCCGCCGTCCTCGTGGTGCGGTTCGTCCGCAGCGGCGGCCTGCCGATGCTGCGCATGATGGGTGGCTCACCCGACGCTGACGACATGCGACACGAGCACCACCACTGATCCGGTCGATCCGCTTCCGCCGGAAGCCCTGGAGGTTGCCTCCGGTGGAAGCGGGTCGCACAGCATCGGCGTCCCGGCTGTCCCTCTCCGGCACACCAACCCACCCATACTCGCACAGATGTTCGAGACTCGCCCTGCGAGATTGGTCATACCCGCTTGCGTCAGCCGACCGCGTTCCCGAACACGTAGTCCAGCTGCGCCGACAGCACCGCCAGCGCGGAGTCCGCCGAGTGCGCACCGCTGACGATGCCCAACATCAACCCGTCGAGCAGGGCGAGCAGCCCGTCCGCGATCACCTCCGGGTCCCCACGGCCCCCCAGGCGGGCCTGTTCGACGAGGAACGCCCGCAGGTCCGGGGCGTCCGGGGCGTCGTTCGGGCCGAGCTGGTACCGGCGGACGAACACCTCCGCCGCCGCGACCTCGGCCTCCCG
>DASZXM010000440.1:0-4199 GCA_035546415.1 Pseudonocardiaceae bacterium | reverse complement strand
ACCTGCCCCGGCGAGGTCGCCGAACCGCCCACCACCAGGCGCGTCCGGGCGAGATCCAACCGGAACTGGACGATTCATCGGATGTCTGATAGACATCCAAGACATCGGAGGTTTAGCACGGGAGGTGCGGGTGAAGCTGGTCCGGGTAGGTCCGCGCGGGCAGGAACGGCCGGCCGTCCAGGGCGCGGACGGTCGCTGGTACGACATCTCGTCCGTCACCGCGGATCTCGACGGTACGTTCCTGGCAGGCGGCATCGCCGAGGTCGGTGACCGCCTGGCCGGCGGCACGCTGCCACCCCTGGCCGATCCGCCGGCCCGGTTCGGCCCGCCGATCGCGCGGCCGGGGAAGATCGTGTGCATCGGCGTGAACTACAAGGCGCACGCCGACGAGTCCGCACTCGACGTGCCGGCCGAGCCGGTGCTGTTCCTGAAGGCGCCGGACACCGTGGTGGGGCCGGACGACGAGATCCTGATCCCGCGGCGCAGCACGAAGACCGACTACGAGGTCGAACTGGCCGCCGTCATCGGCCGGCAGGCCCGCTACCTCGACTCGCCGGACGAGGCGCTGGACCACGTCGCCGGCTACACGATCTCGCACGACGTGTCCGAACGCGAGTTCCAACTGGAACGCGGCGGCCAGTGGGACAAGGGGAAGAACTCGGAGACGTTCAACCCGCTCGGCCCGTGGCTGGTCACCGCCGACGAGATCCCCGATCCGCAGGCACTCGACCTGAAGCTCAGCGTCAACGGCGAGGTCCGGCAGGACTCCAGCACATCGCGGATGATCTTCGGCGTGGCACGGATCGTGCACTATCTCAGCCAGTTCATGGTGTTGTACCCGGGCGACGTGATCAACACGGGCACACCGTCCGGGGTGGCCCTCGGCTACCCCGACCCGAAGCCCTACCTGCGACCGGGAGACGTCGTGGAATGTTCCATCACCGGGCTCGGTGCGCAGCGGCAGACCGTGGGGCAGGCATGACCAGCCGGATCATCACACTCGACACGTACGACATCCGGTTCCCGACATCGCGCGAACTGGACGGTTCGGACGCGATGAACCCGGACCCGGACTACTCCGCCGCATACGTCGTCATCCGCACCGACGCGGGCGACGGGCTGGAGGGGCACGGGTTCGCGTTCACCATCGGCCGCGGCAACGACGTGCAGGTCGCCGCGATCGACGCGCTGGCGCCGTTCCTGGTCGGCAAACCGCTGGAGGAGACGCTCGCCGACATGGGCGCCACGTGGCGCGCCATGGTGCACGACCCGCAGCTGCGCTGGCTGGGCCCGGAGAAGGGCGTCATGCACATGGCGATCTCCGCCGTGATCAACGCCCTGTGGGACCTGAAGGCCAAGCGTGCCGGCCAACCGCTGTGGCGCCTGCTGGCCGACATGTCGCCGGAGGAACTGGTCGGCCTGGTCGACTTCCGCTACCTGTCCGACGTGCTCACACCGGACGAGGCACTGGCCATTCTGCGCACCGCGCGCGAAGGCCGGGCGGAGCGCGAGGCCGACCTGCTCGCCCACGGTTACCCCGCCTACACCACCTCCCCCGGCTGGCTCGGCTACGCCGACGAGAAGCTGGCGCGCCTGGCCAAGGAAGCCGTCGACGAGGGCTTCACCCAGATCAAGCTGAAGGTCGGCGCGAACACCGACGACGACGTGCGCCGGTTCCGACTGGCCAGGGACGTCGTCGGCCCGGACATCCGGATCGCCGTCGACGCCAACCAGCGGTGGGACGTGGACACGGCGGTCGCCGCGGTGCGGGCACTCGCGCCGTTCGACCCGTACTGGATCGAGGAGCCGACCTCCCCGGACGACGTGCTCGCGCACGCCGCGATCCGCCGCGCCATCGAGCCGGTCAAGGTGGCAACCGGTGAACACGTGCAGAACCGGATCGTGTTCAAGCAGCTGCTGCAGGCCGGCGCGATCGACGTGCTGCAGATCGACGCGGCCCGGGTCGCCGGCGTCAACGAGAACGTCACCATCCTGTTGCTGGCGGCCAAGTTCGGCATCCCGGTGTGCCCGCACGCCGGTGGCGTCGGTCTGTGCGAACTGGTGCAGCACCTGGCGATGTTCGACTATCTGGCGGTCAGCGGGACGACCGACGACCGCGTCATCGAGTACGTCGACCACCTGCACGAGCATTTTCTCGACCCGGTGGTGGTAACCGGCGGCCGGTACGCGGCGCCCACGCGGCCCGGGTTCTCCGCGGAGATGCACCCGGAATCGATCGCCACGTACCTGTTCCCGTCCGGACCGGTGTGGAGGGTGGAAGGATGACCGAGTTCCAGGGACAGCGGGCCGTCGTCACCGGCGGCGGCTCGGGCATCGGGTTGGCCACGGCCGTGCTGCTCGCCGCCCGGGGCGCGGCGGTGGTGTGCCTCGACCTGAACCCGAAGGAGGTGCCCGAACCGCTGATCGGCATCGAGGCCGACGTCGCCGACGACAGTGTCGCCGACGCCGTCGCGGCCGCCGCCGAACGCCTCGGCGGGATCGACATCGTGGTCAACAACGCCGGCATCGGCGCCCAGGGCACCGTCGAGGACAACGACGTCGACGAGTGGCGGCGCGTGTTCGACGTGAACGTGTTCGGCATGGTCCGGGTGACGCGGGCGGCGCTGCCGCTGCTGCGCGAGTCCGCGGCCGCCGGACGGCACCCGGCGATCGTCAACACGTGCTCCATCGCGGCCACCGCGGGCCTGCCGCAGCGCGCGCTGTACAGCGCCACCAAAGGTGCCGTGTACTCGTTGACCCTGGCGATGGCCGCCGATCACATCCGCGAAGGCATCCGGGTCAACTGCGTCAACCCCGGCACGGCCGACACCCCCTGGGTGCGCAGGCTGCTGGCCAAGGCCGACGACCCGGTCGCCGAACTGGCCGCGCTCAACGCCAGGCAACCGACCGGACGGCTGGTCTCGGCGGACGAGGTCGCGCACACGATCTGCTACCTCGCCAGTCCGCTGTCCGCCGCCACCACCGGCACGTCGGTGGCTGTCGACGGCGGCATGCAGGGGCTCCGGCTGCGACCGGCCGAGGACCCCACTCCCACCACATCCCCAACCAACTGACCGCAGCGACGCTTCCCGTCACCGTCGACGCACAGCGAAGGAAGAACCATGCACCTGCGAACGTTGTTGAAGGCCGCCGCTGGCCTCGCGGTCGGCACCATGCTGATAGCCGGCTGCGGCTCGGGCACCGCGTCCGGCGGCTCGGGCGACAACAAGGTCGGCCTCGACCTGCCGCGCTCCGACTCCGACTTCTGGAACGCCTACGCGAAGTACGTTCCGCAGAAGGCGAAGTCGCTGGGCGTGAACCTGATGCCGGTGACCAACTCGCAGAACGACACGTCGACACTGGCCAGCAACGTGCAGACGCTGGTCGCCCAGGGCGCGAAGTCGGTCGTGATCGCCCCACAGGACACCGGTGCGGTGATCAACACCGTGAAGATGCTGAACAACAAGAACATCCCGGTGGTCACCGTGGACACCCGGCCGGACGCCGGCAAGGTCTACATGACCGTCCGCGCCGACAACAAGGCGTACGGCACGAAGGCGTGCGACTACCTGGGCCAGCAGCTCAAGGGCAACGGCGCCGTCGTGGAGTTCGAGGGCGCGCTGAACTCGATCAACGGCCGGGACCGTTCCCAGGCGTTCGGTGACTGCATGAAGTCGAAGTACCCGGGTATCACGGTGTACGCGTACCCGACGAACTGGGACGGCCCGACGGCGGCCGGCGACCTGCAGACGGCGCTGGCGCAGCACCCGGACATCAACGGCCTCTACATGCAGGCCGGCGGCGTGTTCCTGGCGCCGACGCTGCAGGTGCTCAAGGCCAAGAACAAGCTGATTCCGGCCGGCCAGCCCGGCCACATCACCATCGTGTCCAACGACGGCATCCCGCAGGAGTTCGCCGCCATCCGGGACGGCCAGATCGACGCCACCGTGTCCCAGCCCGCGGACCTGTACGCGCAGTACGCGCTGTTCTACGCCCAGGCCGCGTTGCAGGGCAAGACGTTCAAGCCGGGGCCGACCGACCACGGCAGCACGATCGTCACCTACGGCGACGGCAACCTGGAGGACCAGCTGCCCGCGCCACTGGTGACGAAGGCCAACGTGAACGACAAGAGCCTGTGGGGCAACTCGGTGGGCCAGTCATGACCCTGCCGCACGGCAGCACCGGAGTGGGGCCGGCGG
>DASZXM010000439.1:0-16753 GCA_035546415.1 Pseudonocardiaceae bacterium | reverse complement strand
CCTCCCGCGGTTCGGCGATCGCGTGGCTGCCGTCGCTCGCACTGGTCCTCACGCTGGCCGTCGTCGCGGTCGGCTCGATGGTGCACGACACGGTCGTCTCCGGTGAGGAGACCAGTTCGTGGGCGTCGGTCGGCGCGGACGACGTGATCACGGCCCCTGGGCCCAGGAGCATCGGGTTCAGCCCGACCGCCGTGCGTGCCCTGACCACGCTGCCCGGGGTCGCCCGCAGTGCCACGGCCGGTGTGCTCGGCGGGTTCCTGCTCGCGCCGGTCACCAGCCTCCTGCCGCCCGACACCGCCCTGCTCGTCGTGGACCCCGCGCGCTACAGCGCCCTCACCGCGGGCACGCCGGCCACCCAGCTGCCCGCCGACCTGGCCGAGCCCGCGGACCCGCACGCGCCCGTCCCGGTCATCGCCTCGGCCCAGGTCGCCGCCGACTTCGCCCCCGACAGTTCGATGACGATCGTCGGGGTTTCCTTCCCCGTCCGGCAACGGGGCGTCGCCACCAGGATCGCCGCGCTGCCCGGCGCGGGAGACTTCGTGATCCTGCCGTCCTGGGCGCTGACCCGCTACGGCATCGCGCCGCCTCCGCCGTCCGTGGTGCTGCTCAACGGTGCGATCGACGCCACGGCCCTCACGGCGACGGTGCGGCGGGTCGCGCCCGGCGCGAGCCTGAACCAGCGCGCCGCCACGCTGTCCGCGCTCACCCACGCGCCGTTCCAGGCCGACACGTTCGACACGCTCAACCTGTCGATGCTCGCGGCGGCACTGCTCGCGGTCGTGGCATTGCTCTCCGGCCTGACCATGGGTGCCCGCTCGCGCCAGCAGGCGCTGGCACGGCTGGCCACCATGGGCCTGAGCCGCCGGCAGGCCAACCGGTTGGTGATGCTGGAAAACCTGCCCGCCCTGGGCGCGGCGCTGATCGGCGGGGTGGCGTGCACGGTGGCGATCGGGGCGTTGATCGGGCCAGGCATCGACCTGGGAGTCTTCACCGGCACGGCGCAGGCGGTCCCGCTGCGCGTCGATCCCTGGATACTCGCACTGGCGGGCGTCGCCATCGCGGTGACCGCCGCGGCGGCGTTGGCAGGGCACACGGCAGCGGCGCACCGGCGTGGTGTGACGGCGGCACTGCGGGTCGGGGACGGTGAGTAACGGTGAGCGGTGACGAGGAGGCAGCGGTGAACGCACCCGATGATGCTCGGTCCGCGGCCAAGGCCCGGTTGCGTGACGCCACCGCCCCGGCGACGGGTCTCACCTAGCTCGGTGCGGTGGCACGGTCCGGTCGCCGCGAATACGGCACCGACGCGTTGGTCGTCTGCGACCAGTTGGTGCGGATCTTCTCCGCCGACGGCGTCGAGGTGCAGGCGTTGCAGGGCCTGGATCTGCTGGTCGCCGAACGGGAGCTGACCGCGCTGGTCGGCGCGTCCGGCAGCGGCAAGTCGACGCTGCTGAGCATCCTCGGTGGACTGGACAAGCCGACGGCCGGCACGGTCCGCGTCGCCGGGCACAACCTGGCCGAACTGGGCCCGCGCGACTGGCTCGCCTACCGCCGGCATACGGTCGGCTTCATCTGGCAGCAGACGGCCCGCAACCTGGTGCCCTACCTGACGGCCCACCAGAACGCCCAGCTGCCGATGCGTTTCGCGGGTGTGCGGCGCAAGGCACGCCGCGACCGGGCGCTGGAGCTGCTGGAGACGGTCGGGGTGGGCCACTGCCGGGACCGTTATCCCCGGCAGATGTCCGGCGGCGAGCAGCAGCGCGTCGCGATCGCCACGGCCTGCGCGAACGATCCCCGGCTGCTACTGGCCGACGAGCCGACCGGTGAACTGGACTCGCACACGGCCGGGGACGTGTTCGGCGCGCTGCGCGCGGTGAACCGGGACCTGGGCACCACGGTCCTGATCGTCACCCACGACATCGAGGTCGCCGGGCAGGTGGACCGGACGGTCGCCATCCGCAACGGCCGCACCAGCACGGAGACCCTGCGCGAGGTCCTGCAGCCGCAGGACGGGGACGAGGTCGCCGAGCCGAGCAGGCGGGAAGTGGAGTACGCGGTGCTGGACCGCAACGGGAGGCTGCAGTTGCCGGCGCGGATGACCGAGCGCCTCGGAATGCGCGATCGGGTGCGCCTGGACGAGCGTGCCGACCACGTCGAGGTCTGGCCCGGTGCCGAGGGCGCGGGCGCGGAACGGACGGAGCGGCGGTCATGACGGGGTCGGAAGCGGCCGAGGGGGCCACGGCCACGGCCCCGCACGGCGGAACGGCCAACGCGATCGAGGTGCGTGACGTCGAGCGAACCTTCGGTACCGGCCCGACGGCGGTGCACGCCCTGCGCGGCGTGTCGCTGAACGTCCCGCGCGGCTCCCTGATCGCGGTCCGCGGCCGCTCCGGCTCCGGCAAGACGACGCTGCTCAACATCGTCGGCGGACTGGACCGCCCGACGGCGGGCACCGTACGCGTCGACGGTGCCGACGTGACGGCGATGACCGAACCCGAACTGCGCGAACTGCGCCGGACGAAGGTGGCGTTCATCTTCCAGGCCTTCGGCCTGCTCCCGATCCTGTCGGCGGCCGAGAACGTGGGCGTCCCGCTGCGCATCGCCGGCATGCCCCGCCAGGAACGCGAGGAACGCGTCCAGCTGATGCTGGACATCACCGGCCTGGGCGACCACGCGGCCCAACGCCCGGGCGAACTGTCCGGCGGCCAACAACAGCGCGTGGCGATCGCCCGCGCCCTCGCCGGACAACCCCAGGTACTCATCGCCGACGAACCCACCGGCCAACTGGACTCGGAAACGGCCCGCCAGATCATGCGCCTGTTGCGCACGGTGGTGCGCTCCGAGGGCATCTCGGCACTGGTGGCCACCCACGACCACACCCTGCTGGACCTCGCCGACGGCGTCCTCCACCTCCAGGACGGCGTCATCGTCGAGGACTAATTAGCCTGGAGCTGACGCCGATCGATGGTCGGCTGCCGCCCGAACTGGCACCAGGAGGGCTGGATGGACGCGACACAGTTGGACAAGATCAGGGCCGGGCACGGGTTCTTCGCCGCCCTGGACCAGAGTGGTGGCAGCACACCCAAGGCGCTGGCCGAGTACGGCATCCAGGCCGACCGGTACGGCTCCGACGCCGAGATGTTCGACCTCGTGCACGCCATGCGGATCCGGGTGCTGACCAGCCCCGCCTTCGACGGGTCGCGCGTGCTGGCCGCGATCCTGTTCGAGCAGACGATGGAACGCGACGTCAACGGCGTCCCGACGGCCCGCTACCTCTGGGACGACCGGCAGGTCGTGCCGATCCTGAAGGTGGACAAGGGACTTGCCGACGCGCGGGACGACGTGCGGCTGATGAAACCCATCGACACGCTCGATGACCTGCTGGACCGCGCGAACCGGCACCGGATCTTCGGCACGAAGATGCGGTCGGTGATCGACGACGCCAACGAGGCGGGTGTCGCGGCGATCGTGGACCAGCAGTTCGAGTACGCGCGTCGGATCATGGCCGCGGGCCTGGTGCCGATCCTCGAACCCGAGGTGAGCATCAGCAGTCCGCACAAGGAGGACGCCGAGACGCTGCTGCACGACGCCATCGCCGCCCACCTCACGGAGTTGGACGACGACGCGCTCGTCATGCTGAAGATCACCATCCCGACCCGGCCCGGCCGGTACGCCGACCTGGCCGCCGACCCGCACGTGCTGCGGATCGTCGCGCTCTCCGGCGGCTACAGCCGGGACGATGCCTGCGCCCTGCTGGCCCGGGACCCCACCCTCGTCGCCAGCTTCTCCCGGGCACTCCTGGAAGGGCTCACCGAAGGCCAGACGGACGAGGAGTTCAACGCGCGGCTCGAATCCTCGGTCGAGCAGATCTTCCGAGCATCGGTCGACAAGACCACGAGCTGATCACGCCGGGTCGCCGGTGCCGACGAGGCGACGGACGTGGTAGCCGACGGCGGCCAGTGCGGTGTCCGCTGCCGACCGCCGCGCCGAATCGCTCCGCCGCGCGGGCGCTCGGACACCAACGCCGATCTCGACCCGGCGGGCCGTGCGTGAGCTCTGGTCCGGCAGGCAGTGACTGACCCGTCGTTATAGGTCGTCTCAAGCGGCGGCCCCAATGATGCCCGAAGTCCGAATGGAGTGATTCCGGGGTCCGGTACGGCTGCTCCCCCATTCCGCTCGGCCCAGTGATCGACCACCGGTGGGAGACGACGGGACATGACAGCCGTGCATCCGGACGACACCCTGCTCGACGTTCCGCGACAGTCCATTCGGGAGGCCGCCCGGGGAATCTTCGCCGCCCGCCGGGACATGATCGGTTTCCTGGAACGCGGGCTGAACAAGCACGGTGACATTTTCCGCATGCGGCTCGGCGGTTTTCCGATGATCATGGTCAACCATCCCGACTACGTGTACCGCATCCTGACCGAGAACCACGCCAACTACGACAAGGACAACTTCATGTACCGGGCCATCCGGCCGATCCTGCGGGACGGCCTGATCGGGAACCCGGGCGGCGAGTCGTGGCGGCGTCGGCGGCGGCTGATGAACCCCTCGTTCAGCCGGCCCGCGATCGCCGGGTTCACCGAGCCGATGGCCGAGGTCGCGGCCGACATCCTTCGCGAGTGGGGCGCCGCGGCCGACCGGGGGACGTTGGTCGACGTGTCCGCCGATGCGTCCCGGCTGGCCCTGCGGGTGGTGATGCGGTCGCTGTTCGGCATGGGCGCCGATCCGCGGGTGGAGGCATTCGAACGCGCGTTCCTCGAAGTCAACGCGATCGCGGGCGACTTCCTACGGTTCCCGTTCCCGCCGTTGAGCTGGCCGACACCGGCGCACAACCGGCTGCGCCGCCTCGTCGCCGAACTCGACGCGTTCGTCCAGGACGTCGTCCGGTCGCACGCCGAACATCCCCGGGCGGACGCCAGCCTGTTCGCCGCGCTGCCCGCGGCCGTGGACGACGAAACGGGAATCGGGCTGACGACCGAACAGCTCTGCCACGAGATCCTCGGCGTGATCATCGCCGGGTACGAGACGACCAGCAACGCGCTGGCGTGGGTGATGTACCAGCTCGCCACGCACGCGGACGCGCAGCGGCGGGTGCAGGCCGAGGTTGCCGCCGTGCTCGGCGGGCGCACGCCCAGCTTCGCCGACCTGTCCCGGTTGGAGTACACGCGCCGGGTCGTCGACGAGACCGTCCGGCTGTGCACGCCCGCGTGGCACACGATGCGCCGTGCCGTCGCGGCCGACGTGGTCGGCGGCTACCGGATCCCGCGGGGCAGCGACATCTACCTGAACATGTTCACGCTGCACCGGCATCCGCGCTTCTGGCCCGACCCGGAGCGCTTCGACCCGGACCGGTTCCTGCCCGAGGCCGTCGCGCAGCGGCCCAAGCACGTCTACCAACCGTTCGGCACCGGGCCCCGGCACTGCCTGGGCAAGCACTTCTCGCTGACCGAACTGGTTCTGGTCACCGCGATGTTCGCGCAGTCGCTCACCGCCGTCCGCCCGGCCGGGCAACCGCCCGTCGGCTTCGCCCCACTGGTCACGCTGCACCCCAAGGGTGGCATCCACCTCATCATGACGCGCAACTGAACGACCCCGATCACACCTGCCCGACGACAAAGGAGACTCGCATGGGCTCGCGTCCCGGAGGGCTCGGCGTCGCCGCCCGTCCGCTTCCGACGGTCCGGCCGCGCGACGGGTTGGGTGGTGCGCTCGCCTTCAAACGCGACCAGCTCGGCTTCCTGCGCGGCGGAATCCGCCTGCACGGCGACATCTTCCGGTTCCGGCTGCTCGGCATGCCGGTCGTGCTGGTCAACCATCCCGACTACATCAAGCACGTCCTGGTCGACGAGGGCGAGAAGTACGACAAGGACGCGGTGATCTTCAAGGTGGTCCGCCCGGTGCTGCGCAACGGGCTGATCGCCAACGCCGACATGGAACTGTGGCGCCGCCAGCGGCGGATGATGGCACCGCACTTCACCCCGCGCACGGTCACCACGTTCACCCGGATCATGACCGACGAGACCGACCGGATGCTCGAACGCTGGGAGCGCGGTCCCGGTATCGGCGCCATGCTGGACGTCACCGACGAGATCGGCCAACTCGCGCTGCGCATCGTGAACCGGTCCCTGTTCAGCGCCCGCGTCGGTGAGCACGCGCAGGCGTTCGAACGCGCCTTCGCCGAGGCGAACGGCATTCTGGGCGCGTTCTTCCGGTTCCCGTTCCCGCCGCTGAGCGTGCCGACACCGGGACACCGCCGGCTGCGCAAGGCGATCGACGACATGGACGGCTTCGTGTCCCGGTTCGTCCAGGAGCGGCTCACCGAGGAACCGGGCCAGCAGCGCGACACCGACCTGCTCGGCCTGCTGCTGCACACCGTGGACGAGGTCGACGGCAAGGGAATGGACCTCGAACAACTGCACCACGAGATCCTGAACATCTGCATCGGCGCGTACGAGACGACCACGAACACCTTGTCGTGGTCGTTCTACCTGTTGGCGCGGCACCCGGAAGCACAGCGACGCCTCCACGCCGAGGTCGACAAGGTCCTGGGGGACCGCACGCCGACCTTCGAGGACCTGCCCCGGTTGCGCTACACCCGGATGGTCGTGGACGAGACACTGCGGATCTACTCCCCCGCCTACCAGTTCATGCGCCGGGCCCGGGAACACGACACGATCGGCGACTACGCCGTCCCGCCCGGCACGAACATCCTGCTCAACAGCTACCTGATGCACCGGCACCCGGACTTCTGGCCCGACCCGGAGCGGTTCATGCCCGAACGGTTCAGCCCCGAGCAGGTCGCGGCCCGGCCCAAACACGCCTACCTGCCCTTCGGCGCCGGCCACCGGATCTGTCTTGGGAAGCACTTCGCGCTGGCCGAACTGGTGCTCGTGCTGGCCGGCGTCGCCCGGCGGCACCGACTCGTCCTCCCGGACGGCGCACCGGAGGTATGGCCCGAGCCGCTGATCACGCTCCACCCCAAGGGCGGCGTGCACCTCCGGTTGGAGAGCCGCTCGTGAGCCGCGAAGGAGACGTCATGCCAGCCACCACCGTCGAGGTGGTCAGCCCCTTCGCCTTTCGGTGCAATCCCCATGTGGCCCAGGCCAGGCAGCACGTCGTCGACTGGGTCGGGCGAACCGGGCTGATCCGCAGGGAGTCCGCGCGCAGGCGGTTCGACCGCGCCGACTTCGGCTGGTTCGCCTCGCTGGTCTATCCGACGGCGGACCGGGTGCGGCTGGAACTGCTCGCCGACTGGTTCGCCTGGCTGTTCCTGGTCGACGACGAGCTGGACGACGGCCGGATCGGCCGGGACGGCACCGCCGCCCTGGCCGCCCTCGACGACCTCCTCGCGGTGCTCGGGGAAGACCGGGTGGCGCCGAGCGCGGCGGAATCGGTGGCCGTGACCGCGTTGGCCGACCTGTGGCGGCGTACGTCGCCGGGAACCGGGCCGACGTGGCGACGGCGGTTCACCGGTCACCTCGCCGAATGCCTGCGGACCGCCGTGACCTGGGAGGCAAGCAACCGGATCCACGGCATCGTGCCCGACGTCGCGACGTACGTCGACAAGCGCCGGCACACCGGGGCGATCTACGTCTGCATGGACCTCATCGAGATCGCCGAGGGCATCGAGATCGCCGACAGCCGGCACGGCAGCCCCGAGTTCACCGCCGCGCTCGACGCGGCCTGCGACGTCGTCTGCTGGACGAACGACGTGTACTCGCTGGCGAAGGAACGCGCGCTCGGCGAGATCCACAACCTGGTCTACCTCGTCGCCACGCACGACGGAATGTCCCTGGCCGAGGCGACGCGGACGGTGAGCACCCGCATCAACGCGGAGACCGCCCGCTACCTCGACCACGAGGCCGCCCTGCTCGGCGGCGCCCCCACCGACCACCCGGACCTGGCCCGCTACGCCGCGGGCATGCGCTCGTGGATGCGCGGCAACCTCGACTGGTCCAGCCGCACCAAGCGCTACCAGGACCCGGTCGACGTCGGCGCGCCCGCCGAGTACCTCGAAGCGACGCTGGTGCGGGAGTCGCCATGACGGCCTCCCGCACGGTGGAGCCGGTCGACGCCGGGGACCTGCTCCGAGTGGCCCGGCAGGCGGTGACCCCGGTGCTGGCCAAGGCGATCGCGGCGCTGCCGAACCCGACCCGGACCGTGCTGGCCTACCACTTCGGCTGGTGCGACAGCGACGGCACCCCGACGAACGGCAACGCCGGCAAGTACCTGCGTGCGGCCCTCGTCCTGACCAGCGCGCAGGCCGTGGGTGCGGCGACCGGGACGGAGGTCGAGTACGCGGCCGCCGTCGAGATGGTGCACAACTTCACGCTGCTGCACGACGACGTGATGGACCAGGACACCACCCGACGAGGCCGTCCCACCGCCTGGACCGTGTTCGGCAGCGCCCACGCCATCCTCGCCGGTGACGCCCTGCTGTCCCTGGCGTTCCGGCAGATCTGCCAACTGCCCGACCCGGTGAACCGGAACCGGTCCCAGACCGACCTGGCGGCGACGCTGCTGGAACTGGTCGCCGGACAGTGCGCCGACCTGGCGTTCGAGACCCGCACCGACGTCGGGCTCGCCGAGTGCCTGGACATGGCCGCGGGCAAGACCGCGTCGCTGCTGGCCACGGCGTGCGGTCTCGGGGCACGCGCGGCAGGCGGCACGGCCGGGCAGGTCAGCGCGCTGCGCCGGTGCGGCTGGCACCTGGGCCTGTCCTTCCAACTGGTCGACGACCTGCTGGGCATCCAGGGTGATCCACGGTCCACCGGCAAACCGGTCGGCAACGACCTGCGGCGGGGCAAGAAGTCGCTCCCGGTGGCCGCGGCGATCGGCAGCGGCACCGCGGCGGGTCGCGAACTGGCGACCCTGTACGCCGGCGCCGACGGGCTCAGCGACGCCGAGGTCGCGCGGGCGACCGAGTTGGTCGCGCGGGCCGGTGGCCTGGACTGGACCGGCGGGCGTGCCGCACACCACCGGCGGCGTGCACTGGAGGCGCTGGCCGACGCCGATCCCCGACCGGAGGCCGTGGCGGCGTTCACCGCCATCGCACGGCTGGTGGAGCAGCGAACCGCGTGACCGCGGTGGGTACATCAGCGCACCCGGCGCCGCCGCACGCACACCTGCACGACGGCGACCACCACGAGCGCCAGACCGCTCAGCGCGAACAGCAACGGATAGTCGCCGTAGCCGTGGAAGCGGAACACGACCTGGTCCGTGCCCGCGGGAACGTCGACGCCGACCAGCGCGGGCGCGACCGCGCGGACCGGCTCCTGCCGCCCGTTGACCGTCGCCGTCCACCCGGGATCGTAGGAGGCGCTGAGGATCGCCGTCCCCGGAGCGTGCATCGACACCGTCACCGTGGCGTCCCCGGCATCGAGGTCGACGCGTTCCGCACCGACGTCGCCGACCGGCGTGCCGCTCACCACCGGTGGTAGGCCGCCGTTCCCGCCACCGTCCACGCCGAACCGCAGGCCCAGATACTCGCCGTTCTCGGCGAGCCGGGAGTGCAGCAACGGAACGCTGCGGGCACCGACGTTCGCCCGGTTCGCCGACAGCTCACCGACGATCCGGCCGGTCTGGACGTAACCCGCGCCGTCGACCGTCCAGAGCGCGTAGCGGCCGGACCGCAGCACCGGCCGCGCGGGCACCGACGGCCGCTGCCCGGCCGGCAGGATGAGATAGCGGATTCCGAACAGCCGGTAGTCGGAGGGATCGCGGTCGTCGAAGAAGTACTCCGGGTCGGTCATCAGCGACGCCGTCCGCAGGGTGTAGCCGACCTCGTCGACGTCACGGCTCTCCAGGTACTTGAACACCGGCACCGCGCCGACGGTGAAGCCCTCCCCCCAGTTCGACGGCATCCCCGCGTACGTGCGGCCCCCACCGTCGCGTTCGATCACCGCGACGAGGCGGTCGACGTCGGCGCCCTCGGTGGCGTCCGCGCGGCGCTGGGCCGCGACCGCCATGGCGTCGGCGCGGTCGTAACCGCCCAACTGAAGCCACGCCGGTGCGAGTACGGCGACCGCCACGACGAACACGGCCACCGGCCAGAGTCCTGGCGGCCACCGGGGAACCCGGTCGCGCAGCAGCCGCACGCAACCGGCCGCCGCCCACGCCGCCCCACGACCGGCCAGCAGCAGTGCGGCCAACTGGACGCCCATCATGAAACGGCGGAAGAACAGATCCGCGCCGCCCGGGATCACGTCGACCAGCGACCCGAACGTCGTGCGACCGAACGCCAGCACCAGGCACACCGCGAGCGCGACCAGCAGGGCACGGGCCTCCGCCACCGACGACCAGGCGAGCCACGCCAGCCCGAACCCGAGCGCCGCGCACACCGTCACCACGGGCAGCCGGCCGGAGTCGAGCAAGTGCCCCGTACCCAGCCAGCCCAGCACGAGACGCGCGCCGTAGCCGTCCACGAGCCCGGTGCCCTGCAGCGGCTCGTTGATCGCCGCCCACGTCCGCTGCGCCAGGAGTGGCACGATCACCCACACCGACGCGAGCAGCGAACCACCCAGGAGCACAGCGGCCCGCCGCAACCGCACCACCAGCGGCCGCCCGGCCACGAACGGCCACACCACCAGCACCGACAGCGCGAGGTAGCCGGTCTCGAAGTGGAACGCGACGGTCAGCGCGGTGAACAGCACCGCGACCACGTAACTCCGCCCCTCGCGGATCGCCCGCCAACTCCAGCCCCACGCCAGCGGCAGCGTCCACGACGCCCACAACTGTGTCCACACACCGAAGCCGGTCCACAGGTAGGCGTGCTGCTCGTACCCCACTCCGGTGGCGCTCACCAGGAACGGAGCCATCGCGGCCGACGCGGCGGCCGCCGGTCGACCCGCCCCGAACGCGCGGGCCGCCAGGTAGACGCTGACCGGCCACAGCGACAACAACAGATACAGCGACCAGCGGAACGCCACGTCCGGCCCCACCACCAGCCCGGCGACGCCGGTCACCATCGCCGGCAGGCTCTGGTAGTGCAGGAAATGCGGCGAACCCGCGCCCAGGAACGGGAACCAACTGGTCAACGGCAGTCGCCCGGCACGCAACTGGGCAGTCGCGAACCGCACCATCTGCTCGTGCATCGAGCTGTCGTCCAGATACGCCACGCCGAGCCGGACCGCCCGCAGGCTCACCAGATTCCACCCGACCGCCACGGCCACCACCGACCACGACCACCACGCAGCGGTCCGGCCCCCACCGTCACCCGAGGGCCAGACCACCCACCGTGCCACCGCCGACGCCCCCGCCGGGCGGGCGGCGGCCACCGTCACCCGATCACCCGCCGCCCGTACTCCCGGAGTTCCCCGCGTACTTGTCACTCGCGACCTGGCAGGCGGCCAGGTGCCACGTGCCCACGCCCGTGTTGTCCCCCGTGGTGCCCGGCTCGATGACCTCCGTACCGTTCTTGCCCACCAGGACCATCACCGGCGGCCCTGACAGCCGCGGCTCACCAGGCGCGGGCGTACACGTCACCGGGCCGCTGACGGGCGCAGGCCCGGCCGCCATGTCGATGCCGATCACCTTGTGGATCCCCATCGTGGCGAGTTTGGCGTTCGCATCGGGCAGGGCCGAGTCCTGGTTGATCGTCACCAACACCCCGCCGTCACTGGTCGTCGTGACCGCGTACGCCGGAGTGCCGCTCAGCGCACCCATGGCCAGGGCGATCGCCGTGCCGACGGCCGCCAGCCCGAGCGTGCCACCCGCGAGCACCCGCGGCCGCCGCAGCACGGAGGCGCGTCCCGGTTCGGGTCGAGCGGCGTTCGCGAGCGTCTCACCATGTTCTTCCATCAGGTCGTGCCAGAGACGGTCCGTGAACTTACTCATTGTTCTGGTGCTCCTTTCTCAACCGGGACCTCGCTCGCGACAACCGCTTTCGAAACGCGACGCGGGAGACGCCCAGGGCCAGCGCCGCCTCCATCGGGCTGAGCCCCTCCAGGTCGACGAGTTCGATCGCCGCCCGTTCGACCGCGGGTAACCGGGCGTACCGTCGCATGAGCGCGGCACCTTCGCGCTCGGCGTCGATCCGCTCGGCGAGTTCCTCGATCTCGTCGGGGTCCAGAAGCCGGTGACCGCCGAGCCGGGCGGCCGCGTCCCGGCCACCCGCCGACTGCTCGCAGTAGCGCGCGAACACGCGTGCGGCGATGCCGAACAGCCACGCCCGATCCGACCCCCGCCGAGGGTCGAACCCCGCGAAGCCGTCCACCGCCCGGACGAACGTCTCGGACGTCAGGTCGGCGACCGTCTGCGGCTCACGGCACCGACGCGCGAAGTAGGCCATCAGGACGTCGACGTTGCGCAGGTACACCTGCTCGAACGCGGCGAGCGGCGAATTCACCGGCCGCGCCGGCACGGCGACCGCTGGCTTCGGCAACGTCCCCGCCAGTGCTCGTGCGTCAGCGCTCATACCCCTAGTTGCGATTCCCGCCTCCGGCTGTGACATCTCCCGCCCGTGACGCCTCACGTCACCACGCTAGGCGGCCGGTCCCGCCGCGCTCACCTCCCCCTCCGTCGGCCTGCCCGCCACCGGTCATCGCTGGTAGAGGGCGACGGTGATGTCGCCCGCCTGGCGGACGACGACCAGGCGCAGGCCACTGGCCGCCAACGGCGCGGGCACGACGCGCCCGCCCGTCTCGACCAACCACACCCGGCGCACGCCCGCGAGCCGCCGATCCAGCGTGGCCTGGTCGGTCTCGGTGCCGCGCAGCGTGCCGGACACGGCCGGGCTCTGCGCGAGACCGACGTCGTCCAACCGGCCGAACGCGGCCGGGTACCCGAACGCGAACTCCCGGGGCATGTCCGGGTAGTGGCAGGAAGGGCAGTCGTAGAGCACGCCGTCACCCGGACGTTCGCCCGCGGCGATGATGTCGGCGGCCACCCGGATGTCGTCGCCGTGCCCGTCGACCTGCCGCTCGGCGACCTGGGTCGGCAGACCGAGCCCGGCGATGAGCAACAGCGCCAACACCCTGGGCACCACCGTCACCCCGGCCAACCCCACACCGACCGGCAGGGCCAGCGCGGGCAGGCAGTAGGCGACGTAGCGCGGCGCGTAGTCCGGAATGGCGACGACGGCCGCGGACAACAGCAACGCAGGCGGCGCGATCAGCCACGGCAGCGCCAGCCACGCCGTCGCCCCACCGGTCCGCGACCGCAACCCCAGTCCGATGAGGACACTCACCACCACGACGGAACCGGCCGATCCGGCCAGCCACACGGTGAGACCGCCGGAAGCGGCGGTGTCCGGCGGACCGAGAAAGCTGAACTGGTCGCGCTCGTACCACGCCAACGCGGCCACCGGCACCGTCGGCAGACAGCCGACGCCCGCCACGACGAGCCAGCGGCGCAGCAACGCGCGGTGACGGGCCAGCACGAAGGCCGCGTGCCCGACCAGCAGCAACAGACCGAACATGTTGAGCAGGCCCAGCACGGCAACCGCACACCCGTACCCGACCAGCCAACGCCGACCCGGTTCGTCGACGAAGCGCACCACCAGATAGCTGGCCAACACGGCACACGCCACCACGAACGCGTACGAGCGCCCCTCCTGCGCGTACCGACTGACCTGCGGCAACACGGCGAACACCAGCCCCGCCGACACACCGGCACGCGGCGAGTGCAACCGACGCCCCAGCGCCGCGACCCCGACAGCGGCGGCGGCCATGACCAACAGCGACGGCACCCGCAACACGGCCTCGCCCGTCCCGAAGACGTGCACGATCGGCCACATCAGCAGGTAGTAGGCGCCGTGCACGGCGTCGACGTTGGTGAGCATGCGCAACAGCGCGGGCACCGAACGCGCCAGGGAATCGAGCGTGCCGGCCTCGTCCCGCCAGTAGGACGGTGTGGTCAGGTCCCAGGCCCCGACGACGAGCGTGAGCAGGGCGGGAACGAGCAGCACGGGATCAAGCCACGGCGGACGCGTACGCCCGAGTCGCGACGTGAACGCGCCGACCGGATCACCGAACCCGGGTCGTTCGGCGTCCGCCGTGCACACGTCGCCCGGCAATGCCTCCGCGTCAGTGCCCATACCCGTAGTTGCGGTCTTTGTCGCTAGCTGTGACGTCGCCTGACACGAGGTGTTGATTTTACTCGCCACTGAAATTACAGAGTTGAGATGTGCTCGACGGTGGATTGCCGGGCCGAGGTCGGCAGCGCATTTATCGTGCTGATATGGCACGCAACGAGATGTCCGGCCATATCCACGGTGTCGTGCAGGCGGGTCGGATCGGCGGCGGCGTCCACCTGCACGGTGTCGGCGACCAGCCGGTCGTGCCACGGCAGTCGCTGCCGGCTCCCGCCCATCTCGTCGGGCGGGAGCGGGAGCTGGCATGGCTGGACGGTCTGGCCACGCCCGCCGTCGCCGTGCTGAAAGGGCCGGGCGGCGTCGGCAAAACCGCCCTCGCGACCCAGTGGATCCACAACTCGGTGGAGCGCTTTCCGGACGGGCAGCTGTACGCGAACCTCGCCGAGTCCGCGTCTCTGGAGGATGTGCTGGGACAGTTCTTGCGGGCGTTCGGCGTCGCACCGGAACGGGTACCGGTCGGGTCCGCGGAGCGGGCGGCGCTGTTCCGGTCCGTCACCGCGAGGCGGGCGATCGCCATGTTGCTGGATGACGCGTCCTCGGACATCAGCTCGTTGCTGCCCGCATCAGCCACCAGCGTGGTTCTTGTGACCAGCCGACGTACCCGGCTGGACCTCGTGACAGCGGGCGCACTGGTGTTGGAAGTGCGCCCGCTCCAGTCATCGGATGCCGTCGAAATGTTGTCCCGCCGCATCGGCAGGCCCGCGGACCGGCCGGGTATGGCCGAACTCGCCGCGTTGTGTGACGGACTGCCGATCGCATTGAACGTAGCCGCAGCCATCGTCGTCACCCGGCCGAATCGCTCGCTGGCCCGTACGGTCAGAGAACTGCGACTGTCCACGGAGGGCGCCGTGCGAGCGACATTCGACCTGTCCTACAGGACTCTCTCCGACGCTGCCTCGGCGACGTATCGGCTTGTCGGCGTCCATCCGGGCCGCACGTTCTGCATCGAACAGCTGGACACCACCGTCGACGCGCTGGACGAACTCGTCGACGCGGGCCTGCTCGATGAACTGCGGGATGGTTACCACCGCTGCCACGACCTCGTCCGCGCACATGCCCGCACGGTGGCCGTCGATGGAGATCATGTGCGGTTGGGGCGGCTGACGGAGTGGTACCTGAAGGCGGCTCAGGCCGCCGGCCGGCTGGTGCTGCCGGGCCGCCGGGTGCTGCCCTACGACTTCCGGGCCGACCGCCTCGTCGTACCGGACTGGATCAACGACGGCCCGTCGGCGCTGCGGTGGTTCGACGAGGAACACGACAACCTTGTCGCGGCGGTGCGCGCGGCCGCGGACCATGGCTTCCACGAACTCACATGTGCGCTGGCCGACGCCCTGCAGCCGATGGTCATCGTGCGTCGCGACTACCGGACGACGGTCGACCTGGACCCGATCGTTCTGGAGTCGGCGGTGGCGGCAGGCGACCACACGGCGGAGGCCCGCGTTCGCGGGCGCCTCGCCCGATACCTCGCCCGGCTCGGTGACGTGGCGACCGCCGAGCGGCACGTCGATCACATGCTCGCGGTGGCCAGGGCCGCCGGCGACCGCCGGGGCGAGACGAAAGCCCTGAAGGGCAAGGCGGTCGTGCTGGTCGAGGCGGGCGACCACGAGCGCGGCGCCGCCGTGTACGCGGAAGCGTTGGCGATTCTGGCCGAGCTCGACTTCCCCCGCGCCGAGGCGTTGATGGCGACCGATCTCGGTGCCGTGCTCGGCACGCTGGGCCGGTGGGCGGAGTCGATCAGATGGCTGGAGCACGCGCGCACCCTGATGCCCGCGTCCGACGGCTACAACCTGGCCCGCGTGGAGATCGTCCTCGCCGGCGCGTACATCGGTGCCGGCGACGACGCGGCAGCGCGGCATCTGCTGGACTCGGCGCTGGTGACGATGACCGCCCACGGTTCGAACTTCCAGTGCGCCAAGGCCCACCGGCTGCTCGCCGGCATCGCGCTCCGCGCGGGCGACGAGTCGGCGGCGGCCGGACCCTCGGCCGCCGCCAACTCGCTCAGCTGAGCCGTGTCGCCTCCGGCAGCGCGAGGCCGACGAGGGCTCCCGGCTCAACGCCGGGACCTTCGGCCGGCCGGCCACCGACTTTCCACCCGGAGGCCAGCACGGCCGATCGGAGCGCGAGCACGGGGTCGCCGTGCAGCAGGTAGTGATGGACGAACGCGGCCAGCAGCGTGTCCCCCGCGCCACTGGTGTAGCGAAGGCCGCGCGGGGTTGTCGGCGCGACGTGCCAGATCGCCCGCGCGGCGCGTGCCCCGACAAGCGCACCTCCGGCGCCGCAGCCGACGAGCACGACATCTGTGCCGAGCCGCTGCCACAACCGCTCGATCCAGGCCGCGGGCGGCACGGGCAGGCGTTCGTGCGAACAGGCCAGGATGTCGGCCGCGAACAGCCAGTCGCGGTGCGGACAGGTATCGATGTCGGTCACGAGATGGACATCGGTCGCGATGGGTACCCGGCGCTCGGCCGCAACGGGGATGAGCCCACGGGTGAACGCTGTGTTCGTGAGAACGGCGAGATCGCAGCCCGCGAGCGCGGCGTTGAACACCTCGGTGGGATAGGCGGGATCGGTGAACCGCAGGTCGCGGACGCTCGACCGGCCGCCGACGGCGTCGTAGAGCACGACCGTACGCGGCTGCGCGGGGCATACCAGCGTCGCCGG
>DASZXM010000438.1:0-8914 GCA_035546415.1 Pseudonocardiaceae bacterium | reverse complement strand
GGACGGTCATGCGCCCCATGCTATCGATCTCCGGACCGCCGGTCACCGGCTCAGGTCGTGAGGAAGTCGCGGGCGACGGCCTTGTTGTACCGGGTGAGCAGGTTGCCCAGCCGGCGTTTGTCGGTCGCCGTCCAGTCACCCAACAGCCGTGCCGTGGCGTCCCGCCTGCGCTGCCTGGTCAGCTCCATTCGGCGGCGGCCCTCCGCGCTCGGTGCGACGATGCTGCGCCGCCGGTCGTGGGCCGCCGCCGTGCGCAGCACCAGCGCCTTGTCCTCCATGACCGACACCTGCCGCCCGACGGTGGACGGGTCGAGCCCGACCGCGTACGCCAGTGTCCCGATGTCCGCCGGCCCCAACTGGTCGAGCGTGCGCAGCAGCAGGTACTCGGCACGGTCGAGGTCCGCGTAGAGGTCACCGCGGCGGCGGAGCAGTTCCAGGTTGCGCACCAGCACCGCCGTGGCCAGTTCCAGTTCGTCGAGTTCGTCACCGTCGCTGGACAGGTCGGCGACGGTACCCGCGCGGAAACCCTGCTCTGCCATGACAAGCCCCTGATGGCGGTATGACACCGATGGATTCCGGTATGATACCGGTATCTCGATGACCGCTCTCGGTCACCACCGAGCGAAGGGGGACATCGCCGTGCCGGGCTGGCTGGGCGAGGCAGTCGATCGGATCGTGGCCTCGGACCCAGGGCTCGCCCGGCTGCGGATGGCGGCAGCCGCCTCGGCGGCGATGGGCAGCGCGCTGGGCGTGGAGTTCGTCTACGCCGCCGCCACGCACGCCGCGCCGACCGCCGCGCTGATCGCGATGCTGCTCGGTGCCGTGGTCGCCCTGATGGGCTCGATGGCGCTCAACGGGCCAGGAGGCCCGGCGTGGAAGATCCGCACCGCCGTGTTCTTCCCGGTCGCCGTCGGTGCCGGCCTGGTCTGCGGTGTCGCCGTCGCCGCCCGCACCGACCTGATGCTGGGTATCTTCGTGGCCGTCATGTTCGTCGCCGTGTTCGTACGACGGTTCGGTCCGGCGTTCTTCTTCTACGGCTTCATGGGCTGGATGGGCTACTTCTTCGCGTCGTTCCTGCACGCGACGACGGCCATGCTGCCCGGCCTGCTGATCGACGTCTGCATCGGGACGGTGTGGGTGCTGCTGCTCTCGCTGACCGTGCTGCGCATCCATCCGACACGCACGCTGCTGCGTGCGGTGAACGCGTTCCGCGCGCGGAGCCGGTCGATCGCCAGGGCGTGCGCGGACCTGCTCACCGCCACCGGCGAGCAGCGCAGGCGGCGCGCGCTGCGCAGGCTGCGGGCCGGCCAGGCGCGGCTGGTCGAGGCGGCACTGATCGTCGAGGCGTGGTCGGGTGAGTCCGGCGCGCTGCCCGGCGACGGGTCGGCGACACGGCTGCGCCGCGCGCTCCTTGAGGCCCACCACACGCTGGACCGGCTGGTCGCCGCCAGCGAGACGATCGCGGCCACGCCGGAGTGCGCGGACCTGGCCCGTTCGGCGGCGCGGGTCGCGGACGCGCTGGCCCGCCGGGACGACGTCACCGCGAACCGGGTCGCGCACGCGATGGCCGAGGCGGCCGAGGACGCCGCGGCACCGGGCTGGTTACCCGCGCGGCACTTCGCCACCGCGGCACTGGAGTACGTCGGCCTGATCCGGCTGGCCGACATCCACGGGGCCGACCGTGACGGCCGGGAGTTCGCCGCCGTGGTCGCCCTCGCCATGGGCAACCTGCCCGGCTCCCCCGCCGCCGCCGGGGACGTGCCCGCGCGCGGCGGCCGCTGGAACCCGTTGGCACGGCTGGACCTCGTCGGCCGGCAGGCCGTCCAGGTCGCGGTCGCCGGTGGCCTGGCGATCCTCGCCGGCCGGGAGCTCTCCCAGACCAGGTACTACTGGGCGGTACTCGCGGCGTTCATCATGTTCACCGGCACCGCGACCCGCAGCGAGACGGTGATCAAGGGCGCGAACCGGGTACTGGGCACACTGGGTGGCCTGTTCGCGTCGGTCTGGCTCGCGGAACTGACCGCCGGGCACACGGCGGCGGTGGTGGTCGCGATCGTGGCGAGCATGTTCTGCGGCCTGTACCTGCTGCCCGTGTCCTACGCGTACATGATCTTCTTCCTGACGGTCATGCTCGGCCAGCTGTACAGCGTGCTGCACGAGTTCTCCACCGGGCTGCTGGTGTTGCGGCTGGAGGAGACCGCGATCGGCGCCGCCGTCGGACTCGTGGTCGCCATGGCCGTCGTCCCACTGTCCACGAGGGACACCGTGCGCGCGGCGCGGGACAGCCTGGTGACGGCGTTCGCCGACCTCCTCGGCGCTGTTGCCGACCGGGCGAGCGGCGCCGCGCCCACCGCGGACCTGGACGCGCTGTCCCGGGACGTGGACAACCGGTACCGGCAGCTCCGGCTGGTCGCCCGGCCGCTGACCCGGCCGCTGCTGCTGGGCAACAGCCCGCCGCGCACCCGGCACCGGTTGGTCCTCTACGCGGCGCTCGCCGCGCACGCCCGGGCCCTCGCGGTGACCCGCGGCCGGCCGCCGAGCAGCGGGCCCGGCCTCGCCCAGGCGTGTCGCGCCCTGGCCACGGCGGCCTCCCGGATCGCGGCAGGCCCGGTCGGGCAGCCGGCGTCGGACGCGGCGGGACCGCTCGCCGACGCCGACGCGGCCCTGTTCGCCATCACCCCGGCCGTGCCGGGGGCCCGGGCGACCGATCCGGTGCTGCACACCCTGATCCACCTGCTGGACGTGCTGCGCGAACTGGCCGGTATGCCGGTGCGGCCGGGCGAGGCGACCCCGGCAGCCGTCGGCCGGGTCACCGGCTCCGTCTACGGTCCGGACGCGGTCGGGCCGCTGCCCGACATGACGCTGGCCGTGATCGACGCCGCCGGTCGTGTCGTGGCGCGGGCCATGACGAACCGCTGCGGCCGCTACGACATCCCGGACCTGCCGGCGGGCACCTACACGCTGGTGGCCACCGGTCACCCGCCTGCGACCGGCCGGATCCGGCTCACCCGCGGCCGGGACGACAGCGTGAACCTGGTGCTGGGCAGGCGCCCGGACCACTGACCAGCGAACCGACGCGGGAGCGCCGGTCGAACAGCCGGCGGCACCCGTCACGCGGTGAGCTTCTCCGACAGGTTCCACAGCCGCTCGGCGTTGTCCGGGTCGAGCAGGTAGGGCAGGTAGAAGCCGTGCGGTGGTTCGCCGTCCGCGGTCCACGGCCGGCCGACCGCGCAGTTGTCGAGGTACCGGCCGCCGACTCCGGCCAGTTCGGGCGCGACGGCCGCCCACACTGTCGTCGCCGCGCCCTGCGGGACGGTCTTCCAGCCCGGCATGTCGGTGCGTGGCCTGCCGTGGTCATCGACCCAGCCCCGGTCCGCGAGGTCGGCGGGCGACATGTGCCGCATCAGGTCGGTCATGATCGCGCCGGGCATCACGGCGTTGGCGGTGATGCCCTCGCCGCCGTGGTGCGCGGTCAAGCCGACCGCGAACAGGCCGTTGGCCGTCTTGGACCGGCCGTACGCCTGCCACGGGTCGTAGGGGCGACGCTCGTAGTTGGGGTCGTCGAAGTCGACGTCGCCGCGGCGGTGCGCCCGCGACGACAGCACCACCACACGCGCCGACCCGGCGGCCCGCAGCGCCGGCAGCAGCCCGGTGGTGAGGGCGAAGTGGCCCAGATGGTTGACGCCGAACTGGGACTCGAAGCCGTCCGCCGTGCGGGCCAGCGGTGCGGCCATGATGCCGGCGTTGTTGACCAGCAGGTGCAGCGGCCGCCCGGTGGCCAGGTAGTCCGCCGTGAACGCGCGCACCGACGCCAGCGAGTCCAGGTGCAGGACGCGGTGCTCGACGTTCGGGTTGCCGGTCCGCTCGCGCAACCGCGCGGCGACGGTGTCACCGCGGCCGCGGGTGGCGAGCACGACGCGGGCGCCCGCCGTGGCCAGCGCCCGGGCGGTCTCGGCGCCCAGCCCCGAGGCGCCGCCGGTGACGATCACCTCCCTGCCGGTCAGATCGTGGCCCGCGATCACGTCGTCGGCCGTGCTGTGGTGGTCGAAAGTCATTGCCCCTCCATGGTCTCCCGCGATGTGGAACGGTTCGTCCCGACCATGCCGCCGGCGGGCGGGGCCAGTAAGGCCGTCCGATACCTGGCAGTGGCGCTGCCACCCGAACGGGGTTTGCCAGACTGGCGGGGTGGCGGACAGCACCAACCCACTCGGGACGTTCCTGCGGGCCCGGCGCGCCCGGGTCCGGCCGGAGCAGGTCGGCCTGCCGCCCGGTTCGGGCCGGCGGCGCACACCGGGGTTGCGCCGTGAGGAGCTGGCCACGCTCGCGGGTGTCAGCGTCGACTACCTGAACCGGCTGGAACAGGGCAGGGAGACCAATCCCGGCTCCGGCGTCCTGGACGCCGTCGCGGCGGCGCTGCTGCTCAACGAGGAGGAACACGCGCACCTGTACGCGCTGGCCCGGCACGCCGGGCGGACCGACGGCCCGCAGCGACGGCCGGACAACGTTGTCCGGCCGGGCATCCGGCTGTTGCTGGAGAACATCCGGCCCTGCCCGGCGTACGTGCTGTCGCGCTACGGCGACGTCCTCGCCGCCAACCCGGAGGGCCTGGCCCTGCACACCGGCCTGGAAGCGTGGCCGGCCGACCGGCGCAACACGGTCCGGTACCTGTTCCGCGACCCCATCACCCGGGAGCTGTTCCCGGACCGGGACTGGCTGGCGCGGGTCACCGTCGGCCGGCTGCACCGGCTGGCCGGCGAGGACCCGGACGCCCCCGAACTGACGGCGCTGATCACCGAACTGCGCGACCACAGCGCGGAGTTCGCCCAGCTGTGGGACCTGCACGACATCGCGACGCGGGGCAGCGACCGCAGACTGTTCCACCATCCCCTCGTCGGTGACGTGACCCTGGAGTCGGAGACGCTGTACCTGGGCGACAGCGGCCTGCGGATGACCGTCTACCAGGCGGCCCCGGGGACCGACGACCATCGCGCGCTGCTCGAACTGGCCCGCTCGGTCAGCGGGTAGGGCGCAGCGTGCGGTCGAGCAGCGTCGCCACCAGCAGCGCCGCCGACCCGACGACGAGCACGGCGGCCAGTGTGTGCAGGCCGTGGTCGGTGGCGCGGCCGCCGAACGTGAGGTTGATCAGGCTGGCCGACGCGATCGCGCCGACGTACATGAAGCTGCGCAGCAACCCGGCTGCCACGCCGGTCTGCTCGGCAGGCGCCTGGGCGTACATCGCGGCCTGGCCCGCCGTGACGGTGAGCCCGTTCTGTGCCCCGAACACGACGCCGATCCCGGCCAGCACCCACAGCGGCGCGGTCGCGTCCACCACGGCCAGCAGCAGTGTGCCCGCGCTCAGCAGGACCGCGCCGGCCACCAGCGGACCCCACACGGCACGCCGACGCGCCGCGAGCAGGGACACGACGGTCGCCGTCACGAACGACGGCATCATCAGCACACCCGCCGCCGTCGCGGACCGCCCGGCGGCCTCCTCCAGCCAGATCGCCCACCCGTAGACGAAGCAGTACGTCATCAGCATCGCCAGCCCGTAGCGCAGGTAGGTCGCGGTGAGGGCGTGGTTGCGGGCGAGCATCCGCACGTCGACGAACGGCGCCCGGACCCGCAGCTCCCACAGCGCCAGCGCGGTGCCCAGGGCGGCGGTGAGGACCAGCAGCCACCACCGCGGGTGGTCCAGACCCATCAGGAACACCATCAGGGCGGTCAATGCGCTCGCGAACAGCGCCAGCCCGGGCGCGTCCAGGACCACGCGCAGCGGCTCACGGCGGTCCACCGGATCGTCGGTGGGCAGCCACGCCAGTGCCAGTGCCGCGCTGGCCAGCCCCAACGGCACGTTCACCAGGAACGTCAGCCGCCACCCGCCCAACGCCATCAGGCCGCCGCCGAGCACCGGACCGACCGCCATGCTGACCTGGCCCATGATCGCGAGGACGCCGAGCACCCGGCCGGGCGTCGCCGTGTCCAATCGGGCGGACTGGCGGCGCACCAACGCCATCGCCGCCGGGTACGCCGCCGACGTGCCCAACCCGATGACCACCCGCGCGACGACCAGCATGCCCAAGCTGACGGCGGCCCAGCCGACCACGCCGCCGGCGACCACCAGGAGGGAACCTCCGACGTAGACGCGCCGGGGACCGAGCCGGTCGGCCAACCTGCCCATCGTCGGCTGGCCGACCGCCGTGGCCAGGTACAGCACGGACACCAGCCACGCGGTCGCACCCGCGCCCACGCCGAGCCCGTCGCCGATCGCCACCAGCGCGATCGCGATGATCGACGAGTTGACCGGGTTGAGCACCGACCCGAACGAGACCGCGGCGACGAACCGGGGCCCGAAACCGAGCCGGCGCGCCTGCATGACGTCGTCCATGCTTCGACACTGCGGCCGCACACCGGCCGGAGGAAGGCCACGTCGTACCTGGCAGTCACGCTGCCACCCAGCCGAATCGGCGTGCCCATCCCGGAACCGCGGGCTCCGCGGTCCTACAGCTGCGCCGCCTGGTTCGCCGCGATCACGGCGCCCAGAGCCTCCGCCCGGTCGCCCAGTTCCCCGCGCACCAGTGCGGGGGTTCGGGTGGTCACCGGGGACATGTCGCGGCTGAGCGTGTCCCGGATTCCGTTCAGCAGCGGCTCGCCGGTCTGCGCCAGGGTGCCCCCGATCACGATCAGCTTCGGATTCAGCATGGTGCAGATCGGTGTCAGCGCCGTGCCCACGGCCCGGCCCGCGTCACCCAGCAGCCGCCGGACACCGGGATCGCCCGCGCGTGCCATGGCTGTCAGATCCGCGAAGCCTCGCGTCGGGCCGTGGCTGTGCGCCAGGGTCGTGGCCAACGCCCGCGCCCCGACCACCGTCTCCAGGCAGCCCCTGCTGCCGCACCGGCAGATCTGGCCGTCCGGTGCCACCGTCACGTGGCCCAGTTCGCCTGCCACGCCGGCATCCCCTTCGTACAACTGTCCTTGGAGGACCAAACCCGCTCCGACGCCCTCGGACAGCATCACGTAGACGAGGTTGTCCACCGACCGGGCCGCTCCCAGCCGCCACTCCGCCAAGGCACCCAGGTCCGCGTCGTTGCCCACGTGCACCGGCAGGCCCATGCGCCTGCGCAACCGGGTGGGCAGGTCGACCTCGCCCCAGTCGCTGAGCATCGGCGGCGAACTGAGCGTCTGCGAGCCCAGCAGCACGGGGGCCGACACCGCCACGCCGACACCCAGCAGCTGCCGGTGCCCGATGCTCAGGTCGGCGACCAGGTCCAGCGCCGTGGACGCCACGTACTCCAGCGTGTCCGTGGGCCGGTGGTCCACGTCGATCTCGTGGGCGTGCTCGGCGACCACGGTGCCGTCGACGCCGGCCAGGAGGATGCGGACACTCGCGTGGCCCAGGTGGATGCCGATCAGGGTGCCCAGCGCCGGGTTGATCGTCAGCACGGCGGCGGGCCGGCCGCCCGCGGTGCCGGTCGCCGGAACCCGTTCGTTCAGTTCGATCAGGATGCCGTCCGCGAGCAGGTCCGCCACCAGGCCGGACACGGTCGCCGCGGACAGCCCGGTCGTGCGGGCCAATTCCATGCGTGTCACCGGGCGGCCGTACCGGGCGGCGGCCAGGACCGCCCTGCGGTTGCGACTCTGACGTGACTCCACGCACGGCACCGTAGCAGGAGTTAACCGTAAAACTGAAAGAACGTACCGCCCATTCGCGACCTGTTATCCGTTGACGCTGGATATCCCTGGCTCATAGGTTTGGCGCAGTTCCAGCCAGACACGTGGAGGTGTCGTGTGCGCAAGACCGCGAGACTGACGACCGCTTTTCTCGCCGCCATCACCCTGTTGACCTCCTTCTCCGCCACAGCGGCCGCCACGGGGCGGCCGACCGCCCGATATCCCGACGTGTTCGCCCGCGCGGGCTACTCGCAGCGGGCCGTGGACGCGAAGGTGAACGCCGCCTGGCAGCAGCTCTTCCACGGCCAGCCGGGCACCGAGCCCGACCGGGCCGACGGTCAGGCGATCTACTACCAGCTCAACCCGGACATGGCCTACGTCGAGGACATCGGCAACCAGGACGTGCGCACCGAGGGCATGGGCTACGCCATGATGATCTCGGTGCAGCTGGGCCACAAGCGCGAGTTCGACGACCTGTGGAACTTCGCCAAGAACAAGATGCAGCTGCAGAGCGGCCCGGAGCAGTACTTCTTCGCCTGGCACACCGACACCACCGGCAAGATCATCGACACCGGCGTCGCACCCGACGGTGACCAGTGGATCGCCGCCGCACTGGCGTTCGCCGGCAACCGCTGGGGCAACGGCCACGGCATCCACGACTACGCCCAGCAGGCCGAACTGATCCTGCACGCCATGTGGCACCAGTCCGACCACGGCGGCGTGGACATGTTCGACCACCAGACGTACCTGCCGGTGTTCTCACCGCCGTTCGCGGTCGGCTTCAGCGACCCGTCCTACAGCCTGCCCGGCTTCTACAAGGTGTTCGCCAAGGCCGACCCCACCGACAGCGACCTGTGGAACCACGCCTACACGGCAGGCGAACAGCTGCTGCGGAACGCGGCCAACCCGGCGACCGGCCTCGTCCCGGACTACGCGAACTTCGACGGGACACCGTACCTGCGCCCCACCGAGACGCCCACCGACAACGCCTACGACCACAACTTCCAGGAGGACGCCTGGCGTGCCATCGCCAACGCCAACGTCGACGCGGCGTGGTACGGCGTCAAACCCTGGCAGACCACGTACTCCAACACCCTGGAGAGCTTCTTCGAGGGCCAGGGCGTGACGACGTACGTCAGCCGGTACCACCTGGACGGCACCCCACTGAGTTCCGGGCAGAACACGTACGAACCGGCACACGCCCAGGGTCTGGTGGCGATGAACTCGACGTCCGCCATCTCCGCCA
>DASZXM010000437.1:0-1676 GCA_035546415.1 Pseudonocardiaceae bacterium | reverse complement strand
GTCCGGCTCGTGCTGCGCCTCGGCGACACCGGCGCGGGCCTGGCGGACCAGACCGGCGGCGGAACCGGCGTTCACGTGGGCGAGCGAGGACGCACTGCCCGGCCGGTGCCGCACGGCACCGGACGCGGACGTCGCGGGCGGCCGCGGGCTCGGCTCGGCAGCGGACTTCGACTCGCCGGCACGGGACTTCCGAGCTGGCTGCGCCGCATCGGACGAGCCGGACCGGGTGGACCCGGCCACCGGACGCGAGCGACGGGCGGGAGCGACCGGCTCCACGGGGACACCCGGCGCCGGCGACACCGCGGCCGACCCCACGGGCGCGCCCGGTGTTGCCGACGCGGCCGCCGGCTCCCCAGTGGCCTTCGCCGACGCGGCGGCGCGGCGCGCGGGTGTGGCGGCACGACGAGGTGTGGGCACCCCGGCGGCCGGCTGGTCCGCCGCCGCTCGCGGTCCCCGCGCCGGCTGGTCGGCCGCGGCGCTCGGGAAGGCGAGTGCGCCCTGGCCGGTCGGGGTGGACGTCGGCGTGGTCGGCGAAAAGTCGATCAGTGCTGACATCACGGCCTCCTGTGTCGTCGGAAACGTCGGCTGGCGACGTGTCCGCCGTGGGGAAGCCGGCGGAACTCGGTGGCGAGGTGCTTCCCCCACCCCACCACCGAGCCTGCGGTAGCGCTCGAACATCTGTTCGAACACGTCGAGAATAACCCGGAACCCCGACACTCTCAACAAACTCGTCCGGGCACGTACGGCATCGCGCCCGAAAGTGGGTGGCCTGCCGTGATGTGATGGAAGGAGTCACCACAGCGGGCGAGAGGTCGGGAAGCGATGAGCGAGCGGGAACATCCGGGTGTGCGGAAGGTGGTCGCACGGCTGGCCGAGGCGGGTCTTCCGGAGTCGGCGGCCGGGGTGCGCATCCTTTCCGACGCCGTCCGCACCGCCCAACTGGCGGCCGACGCTCTGGGCATCGAGGTGGGCGCGATCGCGAACAGCCTGGTGTTCAAAGCCGTCCGCGGGGACACGGTCGAGCCGCTGCTGGCCATGACGTCCGGCGCGCACCGCGCCGACCAGGCCCTCCTGGCCGAACTGGCCGGTGTCGACCGTGTGGACCGCGCCGACGCCGAGTTCGTCCGCACGCACACCGGCCAGGTGATCGGCGGTGTCGCGCCGACCGGGCACCCGGCGCCGATCCGGACTTTCGTCGACACCGCCCTCGCGGGGTACCCGGTGGTCTGGGCGGCGGCCGGGCACCCCAAGTCGGTGTTCCCGATCACGTTCACCGAACTGGTGGAACTGACCGGCGGCAGCCCGGCCGATGTGTCCGGTAGGGGCCGCAGGGAGGATGATCAGTAGCCGTGGCGACGGCGGTATCACCCATGTTCGTCGAGCTGACCGTGGACGACCTGCGCGCACGGCTGCGCGAGGCGCTGGACATCTACGTCAGCGCGATGCGCTACCCACCGGGCACGGCGGAGCAGCGGGCGCCGATGTGGCTGGCGCACATGCTGCGCCAGGACTGGCGATGCGTCGCGGCCCTGGACGGTGACGGCTCCCTGATCGGTATCAGCTACGGCTACCGGGGTGCGGCCGGCCAGTGGTGGCACGAGCAGGTCCGGCGCGGCCTGCTGATGTCGTCCGGCGCGCAGGTGGTCGACACGTGGATGACGGACTACTTCGAACTC
>DASZXM010000436.1:0-16757 GCA_035546415.1 Pseudonocardiaceae bacterium | reverse complement strand
CGGGGCTGCGGCGCGGGCGGCGGTGACGCCGGGGCCGGCTTGGGCTCGGCGATCCTGGCTTCGGCGACCGGCCGGGCACGCGTCGCGGTGGCCGGCCTGCGGGACTGGTCGGCGGCACCGGCGGCCGGTGCGCCGCCGTGCACGCACTCGACCTGCCATTCCCCGCGCAGCACCTCGTGCAGGATCGCCTTGATCACCGACGCACGGGACTCCTGGCCGAGTTGCTTGGCCAGACCCGCCGTCGGCATGGCGAGCACGAGTTTGTTGTTCTCGACCGTCTTGACGGTGGCGTTCTGCAGCAGCACCAGCGTCGGCTTGCTGCGCTCGCCGACCCGCTTGAGCAGCTCCGGCCAGATCTGCCGGATCGCCGTGCTGTCCATGCCGCCCGAACTCGGTTGCGCCGCAACGGGTTCCGGCGCGGCCGCCGGTTCGGGCCCGGTCCCGGGCGGCGGCGGGGCCGACGCGGCCGCGCGCTGGGTCGGCCGCTGGTAGGTGGGCCGCTGCTGCGGCTCCGGCGCTGCCGAGGCAGCCGGCGCCGGTGCCGGTGCGGCCGAGGCCGACGCGGACGACAGTGCCGATGCGGACGACGGTGCCGGTGCGGACGCGACGGCATCGCCGGGGGCCAGCGTCATCCGCCGCTCCAGGCCCTCCAGGCGCTGCAGCACGGCCGCGTCGGTGGCCGACGCGGCGGGCAGCAACATCCTGGCGCACAACAGTTCCACCAGCAGCCGCGGCGCCGTCGCACCGCGCATCTCGATCAGCCCGGCGTGCACGATCTCCGCGTACCGGGTCAGCGTGGCCGGGCCGAGCCGTTCGGCCTGCGCGCGCATCCGGTTCAGCTCGTCCTCGGGCATCGCCACCAGGTTGCGCTCGGCCGCGTCCGGCACGGCCTTGAGCAGCACCAGGTCCCGCAGGCGTTCCAGCAGGTCGGTGGTGAACCGGCGCGGGTCGTGCCCCGCCTCGACGAGCCGGTCGACGGTGCCGAACACGGCGGGCCCGTCACCGGCGGCCAGGCCGTCGACGATGTCGTCGATCAGGCCGACGTCCGTGACACCGAGCAGGGCGACGGCCCGCTCGTACGTGACGCCGTTCGGCCCGGCGCCGGCCAGCAACTGGTCCAGCACGGACTGGGTGTCCCGCGCGGAACCGCCGCCCGCCCGGATCACCAGCGGGTACACGGCGGGCTCGACGGCCACACCCTCGGCGGCGCAGTTGCGCTCCAGCAGCGCGCGCATCGCACCCGGCGGGATCAGCCGGAACGGGTAGTGGTGCGTGCGGGAGCGGATGGTGGCCAGCACCTTGTCCGGCTCGGTGGTGGCGAAGATGAAGACCAGGTGGTCCGGCGGTTCCTCGACGATCTTCAGCAGGGCGTTGAAGCCCTGCGTGGTGACCATGTGTGCCTCGTCGATGATGAACACGCGGTAGCGCGACTCGGCGGGTGCGTAGAACGCCTTGTCCCGCAGCTCGCGGGCGTCGTCGACACCACCGTGGCTGGCCGCGTCGAGTTCGACGACGTCGACGCTGCCAGGGCCTTCGGGGGCCAGCGCGACACACGAATTGCACACGCCGCACGGGGTCGGCGTCGGGCCTTCGACACAGTTCAGCGACCGGGCCAGGATGCGCGCACTGGACGTCTTGCCGCAGCCGCGCGGACCGGAGAACAGGTACGCGTGGTTGACCCGCTTGGCCGCCAGCGCCGTACACAGCGGCTCGGTGACGTGCTCCTGGCCGACCACCTCGGCAAAGGTCGCCGGACGGTACTTGCGATAAAGGGCGAGCGCCACGCCGCGAGACTACCGGTCGACTCCGACCGAGCCGTCACCGCGCGATGCCGTACCCGGCGAAAGCGGCCGCGACCGGGGCCGCGACCAGCGCGGATGCCAGCACGCCGAGCAACAGGATACCGATGACCAGCAGCTCGGGGCCGTGGGCGAGCTGCACCAACAGGCCCACCGGTACGAGGTAGCCGTCGGGTGCGACGGCGACGCCCACGTTGCCGTAGTCCAGCACCGGCCGCGTGACGGTGCGCACGACGGCACCGACCGCGATCAGTGCGGCCAGCCACGCCGACGCGCCCAGCGGCACCGCGAACACGGCCACCAGGCCCACCCACACGGCGGCGACCACGACGAGCACACCCGCGGTGGCCAGCCGCAGCGTGAGGTCCGAGCACCCGAGCCACCGCCGCAGGCCGGGCACGGCGAACAGCTGCGCCAGCGACGCGGCGAACGGCAGGCACGCCAGGTACACGCCGACACCGACCAGCCACACCGCGCCGATCACCGGGAACACGTGGTGCAGCACCGCGACGAGGACGACCAGCAGCGCCGAGGGCAGCAGCGCCCGGGACCGGGACACCACGCCGGCCACCACGAACCGCGGCACCACGGCCCGCCCGGCGAACACGGCGGGCCACGGCACCGGTCCGGGCGCCGGCAGCAGCGCGAGCACGTCGCCGAAGCTGACGTTGACCCGCCGGAACAGCCGCCGTCGGTAGCCGTCGACCAGCTGGTCCCGGCCGGCGTGCGCGGCGACGGCGGGCCGGCGCACCGGCCCGGACCCCCACAGCGACGCGAGCGCGGCGAGCAGGGCGACGGCGCCCAACAGCAGCAGTGCACCCGACGGCACCGCGGTCAGCACGGCCGTCCCGGCCAGCACCGCGAACCCGACCGGCACCAGGTACTCCAGCCACGTGCCGGCCCGGCCGGGACTGCGCCTGCCGAGCACGACGGCCAGCAGCGCGGTGGCACCCAACAGCACACCGCCGGCCGGCAGCCACGCGGTCGTGCGCAGCAGTGCGGCCGCGACACCGGTGACGTAGCCGACGGCGGCGAACCGCACGAACCACCCGGTCCACAGCCGCCTGCCGATGGTGCCCACGCGCGCGTCCGTGGCGTCGTCCCAGGTCAGCCGGGCCGGGTCCAGCCAGGCGAAGTCCCGGCGCAACAGCGACCGCCAGGCGAGACCGACGCCCAGCAGGAGGACGGCGAGCCCGGCGCCCGCCGGCACGACGGCATGGCCGAACAGGTGTTCGCGGAAGTAGTCGGCCCGGTACAGCGGCGACGTCAGCACACCGGCGGCCAGCACGACCCAGAGCACCCGGTCGCTGATCCGGTACAGCCAGGCGGCGGCGCGCCTCATCCCAGGTCCAGGACCAGGTCGGCGCAGCTCTCGACCAGCGCGCGGGAGTGCGTGGCGAGCACGGCGGTGGCGCCTGCCCCGGTGTCCCGGTGCACGTGGCCGGCCAGCCAGTCCAGGCCGGCCGGGTCCAGCGCGCGTTCCGGTTCGTCGAGCAGCACGACCTGGTGCGGCCGGGCGAGCGCGCCCAGCAGCAGCAGGCGGCGGCGCTGGCCGGCGGACAGCTTGCCGGCCGGCACGTCCCTCCGGTGCCCCAGGCCCGCGGAGTCGAGCAGCTCCTCGGGGTCGGCGTGCTCGTCGAACGTGCGCAACAGCAGGTCGAGGTGTTGGCGGGGGCTCAGCTCGTCGAACAGCGCGGAGTCGTCCAGCAGCACCGACACGGTCCGCCGGAACGCCGAGGACTGCTCGTCGGGCACGTCGCCGCACACCCGGACGGTGCCCTCGGTGGGCTGTCGCAGGCCGTACAGGCAGGCCAGCAGCGTCGACTTGCCGGTGCCGTTCGGGCCGGTCAGCGCAAGACACCGGCCGAACGGCAGTGCCAGATCCAGGTCGCTGAACAGCCAGGCGTCCCCGGCCAGCACGCCGAGCCCGGTGGCTTCGATGGCATCCCCCACGACCGCCAACATACGCGAAACGGCCCCGGTGGGACCGGGGCCGTTTCGGCGAAGCAGGGGACCCCGCGCACCCGCCAGAGCCCGCTTATCCTTGCTGCCTTCCGGCCCTGGGGAGGTTCACGAGGTGCACGCCGCACGAGGTCCACTGACAGTGTAGCGGCCCGCCGCCACCGGTCGTCGACACCGGGTGGACACACAACCGCAACACATCCGACGCGACGGCTTCTTACCGTCGAAAGCAGCAGGTGATCGGGGGCGGGACCGAACGGAGGAGACCGATGAGCGCACCGTGCAGCGAATGCGGTCGGATCAACGCGAAATCGCCGTCGGACTACTTCTGCTCCGATGTGTGCCAACAGCACTGGTACGCGAAGCAGACCATCGGCTACCCGGTGACACCGGACACCGCGCTGCCCGCGCAGGTGGCCACCGTCGCCGGCCGCTGGCGCGCCGCCTGACGGACGGTCGCGCACCACGAACACCCTGGTGAGCCGGATTTCGACGACGGTCGGCCAGGGCGGCGGGCACCTGTGCGCCCACGACGCCCCGGGTACGTGGCGCGCCCGGGGCGTCGGCTGGTCAGGCGAACTGGCCGGGCTGGTAGCCGCCGGCCGGCTGCTGGGTGATCACGTTCATCCGGTTGTAGAGGTTGATCAGCCCGATCAGCGCCACCAGCGCGGTGAGCTGCTCGTCGTCGTAGTGCTTGGCGACGTTCGCCCACACGTCGTCCGGGACACCGGTGGCCGCGTCGGCGATCCGGGTGCCCTCCTCGGTCAGTTCGAGGGCGGCACGCTCGGCGTCGGTGAAGACGGTGGCCTCCCGCCAGGCGGCGACGAGGTTCAGGCGCGTCTGGGTCTCCCCGGCGGCCAACGCGTCCTTGGTGTGCATGTCGGTGCAGAAGCCACACCCGTTGATCTGGCTGGCCCGCAGCTTGACCAGCTCCTGCGTCGCGGCCGGCAGCGCCGAGCCCGTGACCACCGCACCCGCCGAGTTGATGTACTTGATGAACTTCGTCGCGACGTCGTTGCCGAACAGGTTCAGACGGGCTTCCATCGTGAACTCCCCTGCCGTAGCTCGTGGTTACACATCAACGACGAGCCGGCGGGCGGAAGTGTGACGACCCCGCGTATGACGTGGGTCTCCCGGTCAGGCGGCCAGCCGGGCACGCACCACGATCGCGTTGCCCGTCCCCGGGAAGACCCGCTGCGCCGCCCGGAACGGCGCGGTCCCCCACCGGATCGCCGAGCCGCGCAGCCCACCGGAAGGCTGGAACAGCCGGCCCGAACCGGCGGTGCGCTCCTCGAACGACGACGACGCGGCCCGGTCCAGGCGGCGCTTGCCGATGACGTTGCGGCCCACCTCCAGCACGTAGCCCAGCGGCATCCCGTACAGGCGCAGGTCGACATCGGTGAAACCGCAGCGGCGCAACAGGTCCCGCATGCCGTCGGGCTCGTACCGGCGGAAGTGGCCGACCAGCTCGTCCCACGGGCCGAAGCGGCTCTGGTGTGCCGGCACGGACAGCATCAGCCAACCTCCGGGCCGCACCCGACTCGCCCACTCCCGGACGGCGGCCTCGTCGTCCTCGATGTGCTCCAACACCTCGAACGCGCACACCAGGTCGAACGTCTCGTCGGCGCCGAGGTCGGCGAACGACGCCAGCCGCACCTCACCCCGGCCGGCCAGGGCGGCGACCCGCTGCCGGGCCACCCCGTAGGAGGACTCGTCCTGCTCGACACCGAGGTAGCGGTAGCGCAGTGCCAGCCGCGCACCGACGGCCCCCTGCCCGCAGCCGATCTCCAGCACGTCCTGGACGCCGTCGGGCAGCATCCGACCGATCGTGTCGTAGCGCAGCCAGGCGTTGGGGGCCAACGGCGCCAGCGCGTCCGCGTTCGGCGTTGCCGCCGGGGAGGCAGCGGTCGAACCGGAAACCATGTCCTACTCCTCGTCGTCGGCGTCGGATTCGGGCCACCAACGGCCGGCGGCCAGTTTCGCACGGTCGGGCGGTGCCGGCCGAGCACGGCCGGTGTCGCGGCATCTGATCAGTATCGATAGCGCCGGACCCGCGGTCAGCGGGTTATTCTCGGGAGATGGCGGTGCAGCCCCAGGAGGACCAGGCCGCGCTGGCGCGGGTGACGGATTTGCTCCACGCCTTCCGATCCGGATCGTCGCAGGCGCTCATCGACGCCGCCAACACCATGATCGCCACGCCATGGCGGCTGATGGTGGACGGTGACCGTTCCAGGGTGGCGTTCGCTGTTGCCGATGAACTGTTGGGAGCCGCCGCGCAGGGCGGCGGCACGGTGGCGATCCAGTTCGGGCTCGCCGTCGTGGACGCCGAACTCGACCGCGTCCCGTGGGAACTGCTGGATCCCGGCGCGGAGATCCTGCTGCGGACCGTGCGCGGCGCTTTGTTGGGCGAACGCCACTACCTCGAAACCCGCCTGGACGACTTGGACGCAGCCGTGCGGGAACTCGAGAAGGCCACCAACCGGCTCCGGCAGTTGCCGCAGGTGGTCGACGAGCACAACCAGGGGTGGTGCTGGCTCACCTACGCCTCGACGCTGACCGACCATGCTGACATCACCGACCGGCTCGACCAGCGGGCAGCCGCTGTCGAGGCGCTGGAGCACGCGGCGGCGGTCCCCGGTGTCCGCTCGCAGATGCGCAACGCCATTCGCCACAAGCTCGCTGTGACGCGCGTCGACTACTGGAAGCGTGTGGCGCGCGATGATGCTGCCGCGACCGGTGATCTAGTGCGGGCATGCGACGACGCGATCGTGGAACTCGAGGACCTGATCGACGACCCGGTCGGCCATGACGTCGAACGGCGGACCTGGCTGCAAAACCTCACGTCCCTCAAGCAACTGCGGCGAGAGCTCCGTGCCTGACGATACCGACGAGCTGCTGGGATACCTCGACCGAGCACTGACGATCACTCCGGAGCGGGACGCGGGCCGGGTACGGCTGCTGGAGGACCGGGCACGGGTGCTGCGGGAGGCGGGCGCGCCCGCCGCGGAGGTGGCCGAAGCACTGCGGACCGCCTATGTCGAAGCGCAACGCCACGGCGGCATGGCGCTGCACAGCGCTGCCGGCACGTGGGCCCGCGACCGCGCCGCGACAGGCGACTGGCCGGTCGCCGCTGAAGCCGGTGACGATGCGGTGTCGGCATTGGAGACCGTGGTGCGCCTGCAGACGCATCTGTACCACCGTCGGGCCCTACTGCGTTCTGCCGGCTCGTTGACGACCCTGACGGCCGACGCGCTGCGGAGAACGGGACACGCCGCACGGGCGGCCGTCTTCCTCGAACGTGGCCAGGCCATGACGCTCGTCGACCAGTACGCACGGCCCGCTGTCGTCGAGCAACTGTTGCGCGGCCACGACGACACGATTGCCCTGAAGTACCGCACGCTGGTCGACGCGGTCCGACGGTTCAACGCCAACGACACCGAGTTGCGTGCGGCGCAAGCCGATCTTGCCCGTTTCGTCGACAGCACTGCCCGCCTGCCCGGCATGCGCGACCTGCTCGAGGCGGCGCGAGACCCGCGCGACCTGCTGGTCGGATCGGCCTTCGTCTACGTGACCGTCGGGTTCGCGATCGTCGTGAACGACTCCGGCACCGCGACCCCGATCGAACTGCCCGACCTGACCGAGAACGCCTTGTGGCGTGTGCAAACGAAGTTCATCAGGCGGGTGGTCCTCGGCCGCGACGAATACCTCTCGACCAGCACGGTGGAATCGACGTGCCGATGGCTCGACCGGGTGGTCATGGGGCCGTTGGAACCCGCGTTGCAGGGACTGGAATCGATCATCCTCATCGCCACCGGCACGCTCGCCGGGCTGCCATTGCACGCCACGGCCACGGCAGCCGGTCGGCGCACGCACAGCTATCTGCCTGCCGCGGCGCTCGCGCGGGCGCCAGTACCACCGTTCGACAGCGACGCCCGGGCCGTGGCAGTCGTCGACCCGGAGCGCTCCGACGTAACCAGGCTCGCCGGCACGAAACGGGAAGCCGACGTGATCAGGCAGCACTTCGCCCACGGACCAACCTTGCATGCCGGTGGCGCTACCACCGAAACCGTGCGGGCCGCGATGGTCGATGCCGAACTGGTGCATTTCGGATGCCACGCCACCAGCAACCCGACCGAGCCGATGGACAGCGCGATCCTCCTCGCCGGCGACGGTCGCCTACGGTTGCGCGACCTGCTCGCGGCCCCCGCGACCTTGCGCCGCACCCGGCTCGTGGTGTTGTCGGCGTGCCAGACCAACACCGTCGATTGGGGTGTCCCCAGTGAATCCATCAACCTCGCCACCGGGATGCTGGCCGCAGGCGCGGATGCCGTGATCGGCTCACTGTGGCCCGTGCCGGACGGCCCCACCGCCGAGTTGATGTCGCGGTTCTACGGAGCGCTCGGCCAAGGCACGCCGGCGAAGGCGGCGCTCGCCCAGGCACAACGTGAACTGTCCGACACCCCGCTGCGTGACTGGGCCGGGTTCGTCTACGTCGGAAGGTGACCGTTACTCGGTCGCCTCGGCGACCACGTCCTCGGGCTGCGCCTGCTCGACCGGCACATCCTTGCCGAACAGCTCCAGGACCGCTTTCTTCACCCCGGTCGCCGACCGGACGACGCCGGCCAACTGGTCCAGCATCTTGCTGGCGCCGGCGAGAGTGAGCGATGCGGACGACAATATGATCGTCACGCCGCCCACCGCCGCGGCAACCGATTCCGGGTCCAGCCGCAGGCTCTCGTCGTCCTTGCCGACGACGACGTCAAACCCGGTATCCGCGACGGCGGCCGTCACCGCGGGAGTCAATTCCTCGGCCGCCCGAGCCCCCGCGCCGTCGACCAACTCGAACCTGACCACCACGTCACCCACGGACCGCACCCCATTCTGCAACGTCCGTCACGAGCCTGACCGGTAGTCGCACATCCTAGCGCTCCGGTTGGTACCGGCCCGCGCGCTTCCTCGGTTCCGGACGTGAATCCGCTGACAGTGCGCGGCGTCCGCCGGAAAACCTGAGGACAATCGGACATCGTGTGCGTCGCATGCGGGATACCCGGCCACGTCCCCGCGCCCGACGGTGTACCGGTCGCCCAGCAGTCGGGGCCGCCGGCCGCCCCGGGCAGGTTCGCCGCGTTGCGCAACCGGGACTGCCGGCCCTACCTGTTCGGCGCCGCCCTGGCCATGATGGCCGACAACATCGAGCACGTGATCACCTACTGGGTGCTGTGGCAGAAGTTCCACTCACCCGCACTGACCGGGTTCGAGGTGATCAGCCACTGGGTGCCGTTCCTGCTGCTGTCGGTCACGTTCGGCTCGCTGGCCGACCGGCACGACTGTCGCCGCGTCATCCAGGCCGCTCAGGCACTGTTCATGCTGGTGTCCGCGTTGTGGGGCGTGTTGTTCCTGACCGACTCGCTCCAGGTGTGGGAAGCGTGTCTGCTGCTCGTGCTGCACGGCTGCGCCGGCGCGATCTGGGGGCCCGGGGAGCAGTTGATGCTGCACGACTTCGTCGGCCGGTCCGAACTGCCCAGCGCCGTGCGGCTCAACGCCACCTTCCGGAGCCTGGGCATCCTGTTCGGCCCGGTGGTCGGCTCGGCACTGCTGCTGGGACTCGGTCCGGTGGCCGGGATCTTCACCAACATCGCGTTCTACCTGCCGCTGACGCTGTTCCTGTTCCGCACCAAGTTCACCGGACACACCCGCGACGAGGGCCCGGCACGGCCCCGGGTCGGCATGCGCGAGTCGATCCGGGTGCTCCGGCAGGTCCGGGCGAATCCGACCCTGGTCAGCATGATCATCCTGGGTGGGTTGGGGTCGTTCTTCGTCGGCGCGTCGCTCCAGACGTCCATGCCGATCTTCGCCCACGACCTGGGTGCCGGCAGCGCGGGCACGGCGTACGGCGTGCTGCTGTTCGCCAACGGCGCGGGCGGGGTGATCGGCGGCATCCTGCTGGAAGCGACCGGGCGGATCAGACCGAACGTCCGAGCCGCCGTGGTCAGCACCGTGATCTACGGCGCGAGCAGCCTGTTCTTCGCCATCACCGCCAGCTACCCGCTGGCCGTGGTGTTGTTGGTGATCGGTGGCGTGGCGAACCTGGCGTCCATGTCGATCGGGCAGACCATCGTGCAGTTGGAGGCCCCGGCCGCGGACCGGGGCCGGGTGATCGGCGTCTACGGGATGTCGGCCAACGGTCTGCGCGCCGGCAGCGGGTTCACGGTAGGGCTGGTCGGCGCGGTGGTCGGCGTGCACTGGTCGCTGGGGCTGAGCGCGGCCGCGCTGACGGTCGGATCACTGATCGCCGCCTTTTACGCCCTGCGCGGCCGCAGCTCCGTCCCCGCCTAGCCTCACCGGCCGTCGAGCAGACCGAGCAGCGCGGCCTTGTCCGGCTTGCCGCTGACCGCCACCGGCACCTCCGCCAGCACCGTGATGGTCTCCGGCACGCTCAGGTCGCCCAGTTCGGCGCGGACGGTCGCGCGCAAGGCGCCGTGGTCCAAGGCGTTTCCGTCACGCGGCACCACGAACGCGTGCACCGCCTCGCCGCGCCGTTCGTCCGGTGCGCCGACCACGTACGCCTGGTCGACGTCCGGATGCGCGATGAGCGTCCGTTCGATCGGGCCCGCGTACACCGGCATCGCGTCCACGATGATCACCTCGCGGGTGCGGCCGGTGAGGTACAGGTAGCCGCCCTCCAGCCGGCCGAGGTCCCGAGTGCGCACCCAGCCGTCCACCATCACCTCAGCCGTCAGCTCCGGCTCGTCGAGGTACCCGCGCATCTGGTAGGGGCTGCGCACGAGGATCTCGTCGTCCCGCACCATCACGTCCACGCCGGGCAGCGGCCGGCCCACGGACGCGAGCACCCCGCTGGCGATGTCCGCCGGGGTGAGCGCGGTGAGGCCACCGGTCTCGGTCTGGCCGTAGGACGAGTACATCACCGGACCGAGCGTGTCGGCGGCCTCCGCCAGCCGGTGCGCCGGCAACGGTGACCCCGCGACCATGATCGCGCCCACAGTGGACAGATCGAAGTCCCTCTCCCGCAACGAATCCAACATCTGGTACATGCGGGGAACGTTCATGATCGTCGCCGTGGCGCGCAGCCGGCCGAACACACCGGGAAACAGCGGCTCCTCGCCGGGCCCGGGCAGCGTCGGGATCACCGCGGTGCCACCGGACAACAGGCACAGCGCCAGATAGTCCTGCACCACGGCGCTGGACAGCGTGCCGAACACCAGGTAACGGCCGAAGTGCCCGGCCAGCTCGACGGTGTCCGCGCACCAGGACTCCACACCCCACGACCAGTGCGCGGACAACGCCGCGTAGGTCTGCATACAGCCCTTCGGCCGGCCGGTACTGCCGCTGGTGTACGCCACCCGGGCCACGTCGTCCGGCCGCGCACGCACCACCGGGTCGGTCCCCGGCCCACGCAGCAACTCGGCCACCCGGTCACCGGTGAGCACCGCGTCCACGCCACGGGACACCACGTGTTGCCGTTGTGGTGCCGAATAGCCGGGATGCACACCGATCACCCGGCACCCGGCCGTGTACCCGGCGAGGTAGGCGGCCAGCGACTCCGGGCCGACGTCCAGGTCCATCGCCACACCGCTGCCAGGACCCAGACCGGCCGAACGCAGACCAGCGGCGATTCTGCCGATCATGCTGAGCAGCTCACCGCCACTGACCACGCGGTCACCCTGTTCGACGGCCGGGTGTTCCGGCTGGGTCGCCAGCGCGTCGAGCACCGAGTCGGGAAAACCCATGCGGCCAAGTCTGCCCAACCTGGTGAATCGGTACCACGACCACCCGGTGGTCTGGCAGCAGGCGTCGCCGGCGCGTCCGGGGACGCTGTTGAGCTCCTCGCCGGCCACGGTCGGTCGGTGCCGCGTGCGCGTCGGTCCTGGTGAGCGTCCGCCGTGCGGCCTCCTGACCACCCGTTTTGAGTGGTCAACGGCCACTCCGGTAGCATCCTCGGCGGAGGATTCGCCTAGTGGCCTAGGGCGCACGATTGGAAATCGTGTTGGGTTAACACCCTCACGGGTTCAAATCCCGTATCCTCCGCAGTACAGCGGCCTGGTATCCGTCATGGATGCCAGGCCGCTGTCGTGTCCGCCCCCGCTCAGCGTCGGGCCGAGACCGTCATGCGCTTGGCGCCGTAGAAATCCGTGTCGTGGAAGGTGATGTCGTCGCTGACGTGGAGTTCGGCCAGTTCGTCGAAGAGGCGGTTCAGCGCGATGTCGACCTCCAGCCGCGCCAGCGGAGCGCCGAGGCAGAAGTGGATGCCATGGCCGAAGGAAAGGTGCTTGTTGGGGTCACGGCGTGGGTCGAACCGGTCCGGGTCGGGGAACTGCCGCTCGTCGTGGTTCGCCGACAGCATGGAGATCGTGACGAACCCGTTCGCCGGCACCACATCGCCGGCCACCGGCACGTTCTCGGTCGCGATCCGGTACGCCTGGTGCGCAGGCGGCCGGCACCGCAGCACCTCCTCGATCGCGCCGGGCACGAGCGACCGGTCCGCGCGCAGGTGTCGCTCCACGTCGGGGTTGTCCCGCAGGCACAGCAGGACGTTGCCGAGTAGCAACGTGGTCGTGACGTACCCGGCGGTGAGCAGCGTCGTGGCGAGCGCCGCCGCCCTCCTGTCGGAGAGCCGCTCGCCGTCGAGCTCAGCGGCGACGAGGCCGCCGAGCAGGTCGTCGGACGGGTGCTCCCGGCGGCGCCGGACCTCGGCCAGCAGGTACGCGTCGAGGTCCTTGGTCGCGTCGGCGACAATCCGCGCCAACTCCTCGGGCGGCAGCGCGGGGTCGAGCCGCAGGCCGAGCGAACTGTCGATGCGGTTCTTGAAGAACGCCCGGTCCGCCGGGGACACCCCGAGCAGCTCCGCGATGACGATCAACGGGAGCGGGTAGGCCAGCGCGTCGACGATGTCGAACTCGCCGTCGGGCAGCCCGGTAACCAGGTCGGCGGCGATGTCGGCGATCCGCGGCCGCAGCCGTGCCACGGTCTTCGGGGTGAACGCCTGGCTGACGAGCCCGCGTAACGGCCGGTGCGCGGGCGGGTCGGTCCACACCAGGTTCTCGGCGAGCTGGTCGGGGTCGAGGAAGGGCATGAGGCGCCCGATGTTCGACGAGAAACGCGGGTCGGACAGGACCTGCTGGACGTCGGCGTACCGGAACAGGTGGTGCCCGCCGTTCGCGTCCACCCAGTGCGGCCGCTCCGCGCGCATCCGCGCCAGCCAGGCCAGTTGCTCGGCACCCCCGTCGATGAGCGTCGGCTTCGTGTCCCCTGTCGCCATGGTCCCTCCCTGGTCACCGGCTGTTCATCCGGAGTCGGCGGATCCCCCGCCCGTTAGACCGGTCGGACTGGTTTTCGACCGCACGGTCTAAGATTAGCACGCGCGGTCTGCCGAGCTCCGGATGAACAGCCTTACCAGCGGCCCGGCGTGATGCGGACGACCTGGGGGTCGTGGTCGCTCGTCTGATCGGCGAACTCCGCGTTGATGTGGACCACCTCGTACTCGTAGCTCCGGATCGCCGGGCTGGTCAGGATGTGGTCCAGCACCTCCGACTGACCCTGGTAGACGTACGTGTACCGCTGGTTCCAGGGCAGCGTGTCGATCAGGTCACGCAGGGCGCCGCCGCTGGTCAGGACGTGTACCGTCGTCGAGAACTGGTAGTCGTTCAGGTCGCCGACCACGACCACGTCGGCGCCGCGGTCGATCCGCTCGATGTCGCCGACGAAGTCGCGCACCTCCTGCGCCTGCTGGGTGCGCTGTGTCTCCGAGGAGCGGGCAGGCGGCTGGTAGCGGCCCTCGTCGGGTTGGTCGCCCAGCTTCGCGACGAAGTGGTTGGCGACCACGAAGACCGGCCTGCCGCGGAAGGTGAACTCCCCGACCAGTGGCTTGCGGCTGGACGCCCACGCGCCGCTGCCCGGGTCGATGCGGCCCGGGGACGCCGTCAGCGCCGGGCGGCCGTGGTCGTCCACGACGCCGACGGCGCTCGTCGACGTGCCACCCGGAACGTCCACGAAGGACACCCGCCGCGGGTTGAACAGGAAGACCTGGCGGATGTTGCCGCCCGGCTGGCCACCGTCGGCGTCGTCGACCGGGTCGATCTCCCGCCAGTCGTACCTCGGGCCGCCCGCCGCGACGATCGCGTCGGTCAGGTCGGTGAGCGTGACGTCCGCCGTGACGACACCGTCGTCGGTGGCGCCGTCGTCGTCCTGGACCTCCTCGACGGCCACGATGTCCGGACTCGCCAGGTTCGTCACGACACCTTTCGCGAGTGCGGCGAACTTGGCCGCCGGATCGGTCGGCGCGAGGTTCTCCACGTTGTACGTGGCGACGGACAGCTGGTCACCGCGCTGTGCCCGGGCCACCGTCGGCTGGATGCCGCCCGACCGGAGCGCCCCGATCGCCGTCGCCTGGATCTCGTAGCCGCCGTACTGGCTGTAGCCCAGCGGGCCCGCCGTGCGGCCGGTGAGCGTGTCGCCGACGTCGGCCTGCGGCGCGGTTCCGTTGCCCGGCAGCGCGACGACCTCCAGTCGGCCGGTGTCGCGGTCCGCATAGGACGGATAGATCATGCCGCCGCGCGGGGTGCGGTCGGCGTTCGGCTTCGTCGTGACGTACAGCTCGCCGTACGCGTCCGTCGGACCGACGACACGGGCGTTGTCGACCTCGACGAGTTCGCTCTCCAGCGACTTGTAGAAGTCCAGCGCGTAGCGGTGCGGGCGGAGTGTGCCCGACTCGATGTCGCCGCCACCGGCGTCGGCGGCCATCTCGAACGGCACCGAATCGGGCCGCAGCACCACCGGCCGGGGCAGCGCGTCACCCGTGGACGTGATCATCCAGGTGGCCTTCTCGATCTCGGTGTACGCCAGGTCCAGGCTGGTCGCGGGCGCGGCGTCCGGGTGGTAGTCGATCACCAGCCCGGACACCGCCACGGCGTCCCCGACGGCGACGGCGGGCGTCTTCGAACCGGTGTAGACGTACAGGCCGGAGCTACCGGGCAGGGACCGGTCCGGATCCGGCTCCTGGAACCAGAACCCGCGGCTGCTGCCGGACGACGCCACGGCGGTCACGACACCGGTCACGCCGGTGACGTTCCGCCCGTTGTACGGCGAGACGAACGTGCCGCCGTGGATGTCCTGGATGGTCGGCGGCACGGACGGGCCGTCCGCGTGCGCCGTCGCCGCCGTGGCCGGTAACAGTGCCGCCACCAGCCCCGCTGCGAACAACAAAGATCGAGCCACGCTCGTCTCCCCTCGTGTTGGCGAACCGCACAGCACAACACGCCGGCCGGAGCCGCACAAGGAACGAACGGACGAAGAAAAGGCGAAGCCCGGCCCCTCGGGAAAGGCGAACGCCCCCTGCGCACGATGTCCGCGAGCAGGGGGCGACCGGAGCGGTAGCGGTGGGATTTGAACCCACGGAGGGTTGCCCCTCACGCGCTTTCGAGGCGCGCTCCTTCGGCCGCTCGGACACGCTACCGAGAGGAACGATACCGGAGGGCTCCCAGCGGGTTACCGGGACCTCTGGAAGAACGTTTCGAGCAGCGCCGCGCACTCGTCGGACAGCACGCCGCCGACGACCTCCGGGCGGTGGTTGAGGCGGCGGTCGCGGACGACGTCCCACAGTGAGCCGACCGCGCCGGTCTTCGGTTCCCACGCGCCGAACACCACCCGTTCGACGCGGGCGTTGACCAGTGCGCCCGCGCACATCGTGCACGGCTCCACGGTCACCGCGAGTGTGCAGCCGGACAGCCGCCAGCCGTCGCCGTGCACCAGTGCCGCCGCCCGCAGCGCGAGGATCTCGGCGTGCGCCGTGGGGTCGCCGAGGCGTTCCCGGGCGTTGGCGGCGCGGGCCAGTTCGACGCCGTCGGCGTTCCACACGACCGCGCCGATCGGGACGTCCAGGTCACCGGCCAGCGCGGCGGCGTCCAGTGCCGCCCGGACGCAGGCGGCCGGTGTCACGACTGGATGACCGACAGCAGGGCCGAGTACTGGTCCGCGAAGCCGCACCGCTGGGCGATCATGGTGAGCTGCTCGTCCGGGTAAAGGTCGAGGTTGTCGATGATCACCTGGAGTTCGGCGGCGGGCAGGCCGAGATCGGCGAGGATGGCCAGGTCGCCCTCGGGCCACACACCTTCGTCCTCCTCGTCGGGGGCCTCGACGCGGAGCAGGTCGAGCACGTCGGCCGCGACGTCGTAGTCCAGTGCCGCCGCCGCGTCGGACAGCACCAGCGACACGCCGCCGGGTGTCGGCCGCAGCAGGATGAAGAAGTCGTCATCCACCGCGAGCATCCCGAACACCGCACCGGTGGACCGGATCCGGCGCAGCTCGGTGATTGCCGCGTCCAGCTCACCGAGAGCCGCGTCGTCCATGCGGGCACACCGCCACCGTCCGTCCTCACGGACGACGGACACCGCGAAGCCGTCCGGCCTCTGCACTGCCATGTGCACACCGTATGCGCCGAGCGAACCGCCCGAAAGTACATCCCCCCGCGGTGCGCGGAGCGGTCCCGCCGCCATCTGGCCGTGATCGGTGTCACTATCGAGTACATGAGCACCATCCATCGTCACCCACCAGCGAAAACGCCCCCGACCGAGCCTGACCCGCGCTTCGCCGGCCTGGTCGAGGCCGCCCGGGTGCTGCAGCCACGCACGGTGGCGTTGCGCCGAGCGGTCCACCGCCACCCGGAGACCGGTCTGGCGCTGCCGGTCACCCAGTCGGCCGTGCTGCGCGCACTCAGCGGTCTGCCCCTGCGGGTGCGTACCGGGCAGGACCTCAGTTCGGTGGTGGCCGTACTGGACGGTGCCCGGCCGGGACCGGCCGTGCTGCTGCGGGCCGACATGGACGCGCTCCCACTGGCCGAGCGGACCGGGTTGGCGTTCGCATCCGAGCAGGACGACGTGATGCACGCCTGCGGCCACGACACGCACGTGGCGATGCTGGCGTCGGCGGCGCGCCTGCTTTCCGACCGGCGGGAGGCGCTGGCCGGGCACGTCGTGTTCATGT
>DASZXM010000435.1:0-13379 GCA_035546415.1 Pseudonocardiaceae bacterium | reverse complement strand
ATTCCGTCGGGGGCGCCCGGCGCATTCAAAACAACGTCAGTCGACCAATTCCGCCGCGTACGGCGGCTCGGCGCCGACCCGGCTGACCGTGACGGCGGCGGCACGCGCCGCGTAGCCGAGTGCCTCGGCCCACGCCGCGCGGTCCAGCTTGGCCACGTCCCGAGCCGACCGGACGTCGTGGCCGTGCAGCCAGGCCAGCACGGCGGCGTGCACCGTGTCGCCCGCACCGATCGTGTCGGCGACCTTCGCCGGCGCCGACGGCACGTCGACGCGGTCGTCGGTGACGACGGTGAGGCCGTCCGCGCCCCTGGTCAGCACGACGGCCGTGACACCGGCGGCCAGCCACCGCTCCAGGACCGGGTCGATGTCGCCGTCGTCGGACAGGTCGGCCAGCCAGCGGGCGTCGTCCTCGGACACCTTCAGCACGCCGATGTCGGGCAGCCAGGACGTGAACCGGGCCCGGTAGGCGGCCGGGTCGTCGATCAGGCCGGCGCGGATGTTCGGGTCCAGCACGGTCAGCTTCCCGCGCGCCGACTCCCGGCGCAGCATCGTCTCGTACACGCTGGCGCCCGGCTCCAGCAGCAGCGACAGAGTGCCCAGGGACAGCGCCGTCACGTCGTCGGGCAGCGGACCGGGGTCGGTCACCAGACGGTCGGCCGTGCCCCGCGTGTAGAACGCGTACCGGGCCGAGCCGTCGTCGGCGAGCGTGACGACAGCCAGCGTCGTCGGTTCGGGTCCGCGCTGCACGAAGCCGGTGCGCACCCCCGAGTCGTCCAGCCGGTGCAGCAGCGCGTCGCCGAAACTGTCCGTGGAGACACGGGACAGGAACGCCACCGGGGCGCCCAGCCGCCCCAGCGCGACGGCCGTGTTGTACGGGCCGCCACCCAGCCGGGGCAGCAGCGGACCCAGCTCGCCGCGCACCGTCGCTGGTGCCGGAACCAGGTCGACCAGGGCCTCGCCACCGACGACGATCACCGCGTCACCTCCCGCCATGAAGGGTGTGAATCACCCCGCAGGACGGTACACAGGCCGCCACGCGGCCTTATCGTAGGACGTCCGACTGTGGGACCCCAGAGTGTTGTCCGGAGGGAATCATGCCGGCCGAGCGGATGCTGCCCAGCACGGAGGCCGAGGAGCTGCTCAAACTGGTGCGCGAGATCGCCACCGACGAACTGGCCCCGCTGGCCGCGGAGTACGAGACGGCGGAACGGTTCCCGCGCGACCAGTTCCGGCTGCTGGGGCGCAGCGGCCTGCTGTCGCTGCCGTACGCGGAGCGCTGGGGCGGTGCGGCGCAGCCGTACGAGGTGTACCTCCAGGTGCTGGAGGAGCTGGCCGCGGTGTGGATGACGGTGGGCGTCGGGCTGTCCGTGCACACCATGTCCTGCTATCCGCTGGCCACGTACGGCACCGACGAGCAGCGCGACCGGTGGCTGCCCGACATGCTCGCCGGTGACCTGCTGGGCGCGTACGCGCTGTCCGAGTCGCACGCCGGGTCGGACGCGGCCGCGCTGTCCACCAAGGCCGTGCGCGACGGCGACGACTACGTCGTGACCGGCACGAAGGCGTGGATCACGCACGCCGGGATCGCCGACTTCTACACGCTCATGGTCCGCACGTCCGACGACGGCGCCCGTGGCGTCACGTGCCTGCTGGCCGACGCGGCAACGCCCGGCCTGACCGCGGCGCAGCCGGAGCACAAGATGGGCCTGACCGGCTCACCGACCGCCCAGCTGCACCTGGACGGCGCCCGGGTCGCGACGGACCGGCGGATGGGTGACGAGGGCCAGGGCCTGAAGATCGCGTTGGACGCGCTGAACTCCGGCCGCCTGGGCATCGCCGCGTGCGCGGTCGGCCTGGCGCAGGGCGCGCTGGACGAGGCCGTGCGGTACGCCAAGGAACGCACCCAGTTCGGCCGCGCGATCATCGAGTTCCAGGGCCTGGAGTTCCTGCTCGCCGACATGGCCGCGGCCGTGGAGTCCGCGCGTGCCACCTACCTGGAAGCGGCCCGGCGGCGTGACCGCGGGCTGCCGTTCCGGCGCCAGGCGTCGATCGCCAAGCTCGTCGCGACGGACGCCGCGATGCGGGTCACCACGGACGCGGTGCAGGTCCTCGGTGGCGCCGGGTACACCCGGGACTTCCCGGTGGAGCGGTACATGCGCGAGGCGAAGGTGCCGCAGATCTTCGAAGGCACCAACCAGGTTCAGCGAATGGTCATCGCACGGGAGTTGCGCCGTTCCTGACCGGCGGGCCGACAATGGGCCGGTGATCACGCATCGCACCGTCGACGTGCACGGGCTGAAGATGCACGTGGCCGAGGCCGGCAGCGGACCGCTCGTGGTGCTGCTGCACGGCTTCCCGGAGTCCTGGTACTCGTGGCGGCACCAGTTGACCGCGCTGGCCGACGCCGGCTACCACGCCGTCGCGCCCGACCAGCGTGGGTACGGCCGCACCGGCGGCCCCGCGGGCGCCGAGCACTACACGCAGCTGCACCTGGTCGGCGACGTCATCGGCCTGCTGGACGCGCTGGGCCAGGAGCACGCGGCAGTCGTCGGGCACGACTGGGGCGCGCCGGTCGCGTGGCACACGGCCCTGCTGCGCCCGGACCGGGTGCGTGCCGTGGCCGGCCTGAGCGTGCCGTTCCAGCCGCGCGGCAGCCGACCGCCGACCGAAGCGATCCGCGCCGGGATCGGCGACCGGCACTACATGATCTACTTCCAGGAACCCGGCGTCGCGGACGACGAACTGTCCCGGGACCCGCGGCGCACGCTGCGCATGCTGCTGTACACCGGGTCCGGCGACGCACCGCGGGCACAGCCGATCGTCCCGGTGGGCGGCGGTTTCCTGGACTACTGCCGGGAACCCGACACGCTGCCGGACTGGCTGACCGAGCACGACCTGGACGTGTTCGAGCAGGACTACACCGAAGCAGGCTTCACCGGCGGGCTGAACTGGTACCGGGCGATGGACCGCACGTGGGAGCTGATGGCGCCGTGGCACGGCGCCCGGGTCATGCCACCCGCCCTGTACATCGGCGGCGAGCAGGACCTGGTGGTCAACGGCCCCGGCACGCGCGAGTACCTGCCGAAGCTGGCCAGGTACGTGCCGAACCTGACGAGGACGGTCCTGCTGCCCGGCTGCGGCCATTGGACCCAACAGGAACGCCCGGCCGAGGTGAACCGGGAACTGATCGAGTTCCTCGGGGCCGCGACCGCATAGCCGACGGACCGGGTGGGGACGACTCGCCCCCACCCGGCGGCTCACACGTAGTACGGGTTGACGACCGTCGCCTTCGCGGTCTCCTCGTCGTAGGAGTAGACCTCGCGGCCGCGGATGAACACGCGCACCGCGCGGCTCATCACGTCCAGCGGATCGCCGGACCAGATCACCACGTCGCCGTCCAGGCCCGGCTTCAGCGAACCGACCTGGTCGTCCAGCCGGAGGATCTCCGCCGGGTTGACGGTCAGCGCCTTGATCGCCGTGGCCCGGTCGAGGCCCTCCTTGACCGCGAGCGTGGCCTGGTGCACCAGGAAGTTGATCGGCACCACCGGGTGGTCGGTGGTGATCGCCAGCTTGACGCCCGCCTTGGCCATGATGCCGGCCGCCCGCATCGTCCGGTTGCGCAACTCGACCTTGACCCGGGTGGTGAACATCGGGCCGAAGATGACCGGGATGTTCTTCTCCGCCAACAGGTCCGCCACCAGGTGGCCTTCGGTGCCGTGGTTGACCACCAGGTGGTAGCCGAACTCCTCGCTGATCCGGATGGCCGTCGCGATGTCGTCGGCGCGGTGCGTGTGCTGGTCCCACAGCAGCTCGCCGTCCAGCACCTTGACCAGCGTCTCCAGGCTCAGGTCGCGCTCGAACGGCTCGCCCTTCGCGGCCTTGTCGTCCCGCTTGGCCCGGTAGTTCTGCGCCGCGACGAACGCCTCCCGCAGGATCGACGCCACGCCCAGCCGGGTGGACGGCGTCTTGCCCTTCTCGCCGTACACCCGCTTCGGGTTCTCGCCCAGCGCGCTCTTCACGCTGACGTCCTCGCGGAACACCATCTCGTCGACGGTGCGGCCCCAGTTCTTCACGGCGACCGTGCGTCCGCCGATCGGGTTGCCCGAACCGGGCTTGATCACCGACGACGTCACACCGCCCGAGAGCGCGTCGACGAAACCGAGGTCGGCCGGGTTGACACCGTCCAGCGCGCGGAACCGCGCGCCGTTCGGGTCGGTCATCTCGTTGGTGTCGTTACCGGCCCACGCCTCGCCGTCCTCGTGCACGCCGACGTGCGCGTGCGACTCGATGAAACCGGGCAGCACCCAACACCCGGACGCGTCCACCTCGCTGACACCGTCGGGCACGTCGACGTCCGCGGCGGCACCGACCGCCGCGATCCTGCCGTCCCTGATGAGTACCGTGCCGCCGTCGACCGGGTCGCCGTCCACCGGCACCACGTAACCACCTGTGATCGCCACATCCATGGTTAGCCAGGCTAACGGACGACGGCCGTGTCACGTGAGGGGTGTGATGCCCCATTTCCCGGACCAGTTCTCGCCCGGCGCCAGTCTGATCAGGTCCACACCGGAGTTGAGCGCGTCCGGCGGGCACGTCATCGGCTCGATCGCGATGACCGAACCGGCGCCCGGGAAGGTGTCCGGGGTGAACACCTGCACCCACGAGAAGTCCGGCTCGGCCCACAGTTCGACGCCGCCGTCCGGGCCGACCAACCGGTGGTGCACCAGGCCGTCCGCATCGGGCCGGCAGTCGCCGAACGGGGTGTCCAGCTGGATGCCGGCCAGCGGCCGCGGCGCACGGAAGTCGGCGACCGTGTCCGCCACGTCGGTGGCCGGGCCGCTGGGGATCATCGTGGTCGCGTCCAACGGCAGCACGCTGTGCGCGGCCAGTTGCAGCGTGCACGTGTCGCGCGCGGACCGGCCGGCGCGCGGGTACGGGTGGCAGCCGACGCCGAACGGCACTGGCTCGGTGCCCACGTTGCGGACGGTGTGCTCGATCGTCAGGCCACGGTCGTCGACGGCGTACGTGATGCTGGTGTGCAGCGGCACCGGCCACCCCGGCTGCTCGGCGACGTCGGTGGCCAGCGTGATCCGGGACGCCTCGCGCAGGACCGTGCGCCACGCCTGGTGCCGGGTCAAGCCGTGGATGGCGTTGCCCCGGTCCGGTTCGGTGACCTCCAGGTGTTGCGGTTCGCCGTCGAACTCCCACCGCGCGCCCGCCACCCGGTTGGGCCACGGCACCAGGACGGAGCCCGCGCCCAACGGCGGCTTCGACGCGTCGGCCGGGAACGTCTCCAGGTAGGGGACGCCGTCCCAGTCGAAGGCGCGCAGCCCGGCGCCCACCTCGGTGACGACGGCGCGACCGCGCTCGGACTTGATTTCGAACTGTTCCCCGGTCGGTGCAGACATGCGGTGCAGCGTAATGGTCGTCGGTCCTTGACTCAGTCGTTTACTCAGTCGTTGACTCAGTCCTTGACGAGGGCCTTCAGGAACGCGATCAGCTTCGGCCCGACGCCGGGCGCGTCCGGCACGCCGGCGAGCAGGACCAGGACGGTGCCGTTGTCGGTGGTCGCCGCGTACGCCTCGTCCACCTGCTTACCGCTGGCCGGCTGGACGAACGTGCCGGCCACGTCGGCACCGTCCACAGTGATCGGTGTCACCTTGTACTGCTGGCCCATGATCTGCGCGTACTGCTGGGGCGTCTTGATCGAGGACGACGGGTAGTCCTGCACGACGACGCTCGCGCCGAACGCCGGCTGTCCCGTGATCACGCACGTGATCTGCTGGACGCCGCCGGACAGCGTGGTGCCGCCGCCCGCGGTGATCTGCACGTCGGACACGCCGAACGACTGCGTGACGGCGTCCTTGGGCAGTTGGCCGCAGGTCTGCTGGGCCTTCTGGTCCAGGTCGCCGCCGCCGGTGCTGGTCGGTGCCGAGCCCGACGTCTGGTCACTGGTGGGCAGGTCACCGCCGGTGGTCGTGGTCTGTGTGGCGATCGTGGCGCCGGCCAGCGCGGTGCCCTGTACGGACTTCGAACAGCCCGCGACGCCGACGGCCAGCACGGCGGCCAGCCCGGCCACCCCGGCGACGCGTCCGATACGAGTACGCACGTTGCCCCCTCACGGCAGGAACTCTCCAGCGGTCAGCGTATCGACCCGTCGGAGTTCAGGGCTCGGTAGTGCCGGAATGCCGGGAGCAGTGCGGCGGCCACCAGCGCGAGGACGACGACCAGGACACCGCCGCCGGCCACGGTCGCGGTGGTCCCGACGGCCGCGCCGAGCACGCCGTGCAGGGTGTCGGCCAGGCGTGGACCGCCCGCGACGACGACGGTGAAGACGCCCTGCATCCGGCCGCGCATCTCGTCCGTGGCCGCGGACTGCAGGATCGACCCGCGGAACACCATGCTGACCATGTCGGCCGCGCCGGCCAGTCCGAGGAACAGGGCGGCCAGCCACAGGGAGTGCGAGAGCCCGAACCCGGCGACGGCCACGCCCCACGCACACACGGCGGCGACGACGGCCACGCCGTGCCGGCTGATCCGGGACAGCCACCCGGACAGCAGCCCGCACACGAACGCGCCGATCGGAATGGCCGCGAACAGCCACCCCAGGGCGGCACCGCCACCGGGCGGGTCGCCGAACGTGCGCTCGGCCATCTCCGGGAACAACGCCCTCGGCATGCCGACGATCATCGCGATCATGTCCAACAGGAACGACGCCAGCAGCACCTGCCGGGTGGCCATGTAACGCAGCCCGTCCAGCACGAACGCGACGCCGGCCCGGCGGGTCGTGCCGTCGAGCGGCCGCAGCGCGGGCAGGTGCCAGATCGCCCACATCGTCACGCACAGGCCGAGCGCGTCGATCAGGTAGAGCGTGGGCAGGCCCAGGACCGGGATGAACACGCCGGCCAGCAGTGGGCCGAACACGGCGCCGAAGTTGAAGACGGTCGCGAACACGGCATTGGCGGCCGGCATCAACTCGGCCGGCACCAGCCGCGGGATCGACGCGCTGCGCGCCGGCTGGTTGACGGCGAACAGCCCCTGCTGCACGGCCAACAGGGCGAGCACCACCCACACGGAGTTGACGTGCGCGGCGGCCTGCGCCCACAGCGCCAGCGACGTCAACGCGATCCCCGAGTTGGTGACCAACAGCAGCTTCCGCCGGTCGACGGCGTCCGCGATGGCCCCACCCCACAGCCCGAACACCAACAGGGGCACCAACCCGACGGCCCCGGCCAGCCCGACGTAACCGGACGAGTTGGTGATGTCGTACACCTGCTTGGGCACGGCGACGGCGGTCATCTGACTGCCGATCGCGGTGATCGCGGTGGACGACCAGAGCCGACGGAACGACACGATCCTCAGGGGACGCGTGTCCAGTACGAGGGACCCGAACCGACGACGGATGCCGCGCTGGCGCGACGCTGTGCGGGCTGGGGTGGGTGCGGGCCGGGTCGCGGACGTGGCGGACCTTGCTGAGGTGGCTGACTTGGTTACGGGATTCGTTGCGGGTTTCGACGCGGGTTTCGTTTCGGGTTCGGCAGCGTCAGGGCCAGCGCCGGCGGCGGTGTCGGGTTCCGGGGGCACGACGTAGAAGTTTAGGCTAACTAACGAGTGACGAAGGTCCTATTTCACCCGGTGAGCGGCTCGGTTCGAGACGAACGGCGCGGTTTTGTGGCCGGGTTGTCCACAGGTGGGCGAGGTTGTCCACAGGGGTGGCGCTTTTGCCGGCGGGGCTGTGAGCTGGGGAGATAGGCTGGCCGAGGGCGGTGCCCCCGGGTGGGCGGGCTCTGTCACCGGCGGGCTCTGTCACCAGCGGACCCAGCCACCAGCGGACTCGGCCACCAGCCCAGTGCCACGACCCGGCCAGCCCCAGCACCGCGCGGCCCGTGCACGAAAATCGCCCGCCGCGTCTCGGTGCGGCGGGCGATGGTGGTCGTCGGGGCGTTACGGTGCCAGGCGGTGTACTCGCCATTCGTCGGCTCGCTGTTCGAAGACCAGGCGGTCGTGCATGCGGTCCTGGCGACCCTGCCAGAACTCGACCGTTTGGGGGCGGATGCGCCAGCCGCCCCAGTGTGGGGGGACCGGGACTCGGTCGGCGTCGGCGAACTGTCGTTCCACGTTCGCCAGGGCCACTTCCAGGGTCTGCCGGCTGTGGACCGTGCGCGACTGCGGTGATGCCCACGCGCCCAGTTGCGAGCCGCGCGGGCGGCCTGCCCAGTACGCGGCCGTCTCGGCCTGCGTCACCTTCTCCACCGTGCCCCGCACGTGTGCCTGGCGCTGCATGCCGAACCACGGGAACGTGGCCGAGGCGAACCGGGTGGCGCTCAGGTCGTGGCTCTTCGCCGACGTGTAGTTCGTGTAGAAGACGACACCGCGTTCGTCGATGGCCTTGCACAACACGGTGCGTGACGACGGTCGGCCGGCCGGGTCCGCTGTTGCCAGGACCATCGCGTTGGGCTCGGCGAGGCCGGCGCGGCGGGCGTCGTCCATCCACTTCTGCAACTGTTCGTACCAGGTCCCGGCCAGTTCGGACTCGTCCAGAGCGCCCTGTTCGTAGGACACCCGCATCGCGGGCAGTTCGAGCGCGATATCGGTTTCGGACATCCGAACCACCTTCCAGCCTGATCCGTTGTGCGGACAGCACGTGGGGGGAGTTACGGCAGGCATCGCCGTGTCGGTGCACGCTACGGGGTCATGGCCGGTACCGAAACCGCCTGTGCGGTGATCCAGGCCACCGCGCACTGTTACTTGATCGAAACTGTTGATCGATTCGGCAACCGTACGTGATCGGACCCGTGATTCCGCTGAGGGTTCGAAACGGGCGTTCGAGCCGGCAGGAGCCCTATCCGGGGCAGGTCCGGTGGACCACCGAACGGACTGGGCCAACCAGTTGATGCTAGTTCACTGAATCGTGCGCTGATTCGTGACAGAAGACACCGGGCGAATGCATTGCGGAGCCACCCTTTCGGGTGCACTGTTCGAGAAAAGCACGGCTTGTCTCGGGCGGTCCACACCCCCTGCCGAGCCCGGCGCCGTGCCTCACAGTCGGGAAATCCTCGCGAAGGGGCGTGCACACCGTGGTGCAATCCGAGCAGAACACGGCAGACCCAGGCTTCGTACCGGGCCTGGAAGGCGTCATCGCATTCGAGACCGAGATCGCCGAGCCCGACCGGGACGGCGGCGCGCTTCGCTACCGCGGTGTGAACATCGAGGACCTCGCCGGCAAGGTCACGTTCGGCGACGTGTGGGCCCTCCTGGTGGACGGCAGGTTCGGTCACGGCCTGCCGCCGGCCGAACCGTTCCCGCTGCCCGTGCACACCGGTGACGTCCGGGTGGACGTGCAGGCGGCACTGGCCATGCTGGCCCCGATCTGGGGCTACCGGCCGCTGCTGGACATCACCGACGCCGAGGCCCGCGACCAGCTGGCCAGGGCCGCTGTCATGGCGCTGTCCTACGTGGCCCAGTCGGCGCGCGGCATCGGTCACCCGGCCGTGCCGCAGGCGCGGATCGACCAGTGCGAGACGATCACCGAGCGGTTCATGGTGCGCTGGCGCGGCGAGCCCGATCCGGCGCACGTGCGGGCAGTGGACGCCTACTGGGTGTCCGCCGCCGAGCACGGCATGAACGCCTCCACGTTCACCGCGCGGGTCATCGCCTCCACCGGCGCCGACGTCGCCGCCTCCATGTCCGGCGCGATCGGCGCGATGTCCGGCCCGCTGCACGGCGGTGCACCGGCGCGCGTGCTGCCGATGATCGAGGAGGTCGAGCGGATCGGTGACGCACACAAGGTGGTGGCGTCGATCCTGGACCGGCACGAGCGGCTGATGGGTTTCGGCCACCGCGTCTACCGGGCCGAGGACCCGCGTGCCCGCGTGCTGCGCCGGACGTGCAAGGAGCTGGGTGCCGAGCGCTACGAGGTGGCCGCCGCACTGGAGCAGGCCGCGCTGACCGAGCTGCGGGAGCGCCGCCCGGACCGCCCGATCGAGACGAACGTCGAGTTCTGGGCGGCCGTGATCCTGGACTTCGCGCAGGTGCCGCCGCACATGATGCCGGCGATGTTCACGTGCGCCCGGACCGCGGGCTGGTCGGCGCACATCCTGGAGCAGAAGCGCACCGGCAGGCTGGTCCGGCCGGCCGCCCGCTACATCGGCCCCGGGCCGCGCACCCCCGACCAGGTCGAAGGCTGGTCGGAGGTCAAACACGGTTGAGTGACTCTGCTCACACGGACCATCGGGCAAAGCGGATAGCGAAGCGCAAGGTGGGCCGGTGAGGATCGAGCCGCGGCCAGGACGGACGGCCCGGCTGCTTCCGGTGTCGCGGATGGGCTTTCCGCGAGGTCGGAGCAGCCGGGCCGACGTGTTCGCGGGACGCGGACGGGGCATGTGGTAACGAGACCGAGGCCACACTCCCGTGCGAATCGCACTCGCGTGGCCTGCAAGACTGGCAGTCCGGCAACGGCGCCGGGTCAGCATGTCCCACTCACCCGCGTTGCTGAAGGGCGCTGAAGATGACCAAGGCCGATCCGACCACTCTCGAACTGCCCAGCGAACTCAAGCCGTCCGACGGCCGTTTCGGATGCGGTCCGTCCAAGGTCCGGCCGGCGCAGGTCGAGGCGCTCGCCACGGTGGGCGCCGAACTGCTGGGCACGTCGCACCGGCAGAAGCCGGTCAAGTCGCTGGTCGGCCGGGTCCGGTCCGGGCTGCGGGAGCTGTTCGGCCTGCCCGAGGGCTACGAGGTCGTGCTCGGCAACGGCGGCACCACGGCGTTCTGGGACGCGGCGGCGTTCGGCCTGGTCCGGGAGCGTGCGCTGCACCTGACCTACGGCGAGTTCAGCAGCAAGTTCGCCAAGGTCACGCAGGGCGCGCCGTTCCTGGGCGAGTCGGTGATCGTGAAGGCCGAGCCCGGTGACGCGCCGACCCCGGCCGCCGCCGACGGTGTGGACGCGATCGCGTGGGCGCACAACGAGACGTCGACCGGTGTGATGGTGCCGGTGACCCGACCGGCCGGTTCGGACGGTTCGCTGGTGCTGATCGACGCCACGTCCGGCGCGGCGGGCCTGCCGGTCACGCCGGAGGAGTTCGACGTCTACTACTTCGCGCCGCAGAAGTGCTTCGCGTCCGACGGCGGCCTGTGGATCGCGCTGATGAGCCCCACCGCCCTGGAGCGGGTGAACGAGATCGGCTCGTCGGACCGCTGGGTGCCGGAGTTCCTGTCGCTGCCGGTCGCGCTGGACAACTCGGTCAAGGACCAGACGTACAACACGCCCGCCGTGGCCACGCTCTTCCTGCTGGCCGAGCAGATCGACTGGATCCTGGGCAACGGCGGCCTGGACTGGGCCGTGAAGCGGACGCTGGACTCGTCGTCGCGGTTGTACGCGTGGGCGGAACGCACCGAGTACACGACGCCGTTCGTGGCGAACCCGGACCACCGCTCGCAGGTCGTCGGAACGATCGACTTCACCGACTCCGTCGACGCGGCTGCCGTGGCAAAGGTGTTGCGCGCCAATGGAATTGTCGACGTCGAACCGTACCGGAAGTTGGGCCGGAATCAGCTGCGGGTCGGTATGTTCCCGGCGATCGAACCGGACGACGTGACCGCGCTGACCGAATGTGTCGACTGGGTTGTCGATCGGTTGAGCTGAATGGTCCAATTGATCAATATTCTGAATACACCGCTCGGATGTCGGATGCGGTCACGTACTCGTATAAGGCAAGATCACACCTGGATCTCGTCGGGTGCGGCGCGCCTTCGGCGTCAAGCAGGCACGCCGACCTAACGTCGTACCCGGCGAGGTGAAGTCATCAGGAGGACGTGATGCGAGCGCTGCGAGTGGTCGGCCTCAGCGAGGACGGCAAGTCCGTCATCTGCGAGGACGTCGCGCGCAGCGAGCGGTTCATCGTTCCGGCCGACGAGCGGCTGCGTGCGGCCGCCCGCGGAGACGTCACCCGACTCGGCCAGATCGAGATCGAGCTGGAGAGCCAGATGCGTCCCCGAGAAATTCAGGCCCGAATCAGAGCGGGCGAGTCCGTCGAGCAGGTCGCCGCGGCGGCCGGCGTCCCGGTGCACAAGGTGGAGCGGTTCGCCTACCCGGTGCTGCTGGAGCGTTCCCGCACGGCGGAGCTGGCCCAGCGCGCCCATCCCGTCCGGGAGGACGGGCCGGACGTGCAGACCCTCGCCGAGGTGGCCGCGCACGCCTTCGGGCTGCGCGGCCAGGACTACATGACCGCCACGTGGGACTCGTGGCGCGGCGAGGACGGCAAGTGGGTCGTACAGCTGCGGTGGCACACCGGTCGCTCGGACAACCGGGCGCACTGGGCGTTCCACCCCGGCGCGCACGGCGGCACGGTCATTCCGCTGGACGACCACGCCCACGACCTGATGGACCCGAGCGCGAACCGGCCGCTGCGCACCGTGCGGCCGGTGACCGAACTGGCCCGGCAGGCCCTGGAGGCGGCGCCGCCGGTGCGCGAGCCGGACTACGACTACCGGCCGTACGAGGACGAGCCGCCGGTGCCGTTTCGTGAGCCCGTTCGGGAGCGCGAGCCGGTCCGCGACTACGAACCCGTCCGCGACTACGAGCCGGTGCGCGATCGGGAACCGCTGGTCCGGGAGCCGCGGGTGCGCGAGGTCCGGGAGCGCGAGCCCGTCGTCCGGGAACCCGTGCGCGAGCCGGAGCCCGTTCGGGAGCCGGTGCGGGCGCGGGACCTGATCCGCGAGCGCAAGCCGGTCGTCCGGGACCCCGAGCCGGAGCCGGTCGTCGTGCCCGAGCCCGTCGTGGTGCCGGAGCCGGTGGTGGTCCCCGAGCCGGTGGCCGTCCGCGAACCGGAGCCGGAGCCGGTCGTGGCGGTCGTCGCACCCGAGCCGGAGCCTGAACCGGAACCCGAGCCTGAGCCCGCACCGGTGGTCGATCTGGTCGAAAAGCCGGCGGCGAAGCCCGAGGAGCCGGCGGTCGAGGAACAGCCGGTCGAGGAGCCGGCCGCCGAGGTCGCGCCCGAGCCGGAACCAGCGAAGCCGGAACCAGCAAAGCCAGAGCCCGCGAAGCCCGCGGCCACGAAGCCCGAGACGACAAAACCCGAGACGACAAAGCCCGAGGCCAAGCCCAAGCCGGAGCCGAAGAAGCCGGCTGCGAGCAACCCGCCGCCGACGCCACCCCGCAAGACCGAACCCAGCCCGAAGCGCGGCAAGAAGAACCACCCGATCGTGCCGTCCTGGGAGGACGTGCTGCTCGGGGTGAAGACGCAGCGCGGCTGACGTCTAGAACGGCGTGCCGGACAGGGCTCTGGCCAGCATGATCCAGAACACCACGAACACGCCGACGCTGATCACGGTGGCCACCACGCTGCCGACGAACATGCCGGCGAAGTAGGACACCACCTTCG
>DASZXM010000434.1:0-2680 GCA_035546415.1 Pseudonocardiaceae bacterium | reverse complement strand
GGTCACCGTCTGGCCGGCCAGTGCGGAGACGTTGTAGCTGTGCTGCGTGTACCCGCTGGCGGCATTGAGGTTGGAGAAGGTCGCCAGGGTGGTGCCGCCCAGCTTCACCGTCAGCTTGTCGTACTGCCGGGAACCCGTCGTCTCCGACGTGTCGACGTGCAGATAGAACGACAGGGTGGCGGAGCAGCCGGACGGGATGGTCACCGACTGGGACACGGTGTCGGTGTGGGTGGTGCCGTAACCGTCCAGCCACGCGTCCCACGAGCCGGAGTGCGTCGGCTCACCCTGCGAGCCGTTCTGCCCGATCACACCGGACGACGCCGACCACACCGTGTTGCCGGATTCGAAGCCGGGGTTGCCCAGCTTCTGACCCGCAGTGCAGCCGCCGGACGAACCGACCGTCCAGGTGAACGACGCGGAACCGGAGGCACCGGTGCTGTCCTTCGCGGTCACCGTCACCGAGTACGTGCCGGCCGTGCTCGCCGTGCCGGAGATGACGCCGGTGGAGGCGTTGATGGACAGGCCGGTGGGCAGGCCCGTGGCCGACCAGGTCAGCGCGGCGCCCGCCGAGTCGCTGCCGGTCACGGTCAGGCTGACCGCCGTGCCGGTGGCCGTGGTCTGGTTGCCCGGGTTGGTCACCGTGACGGTGTTGCCACCGGTGCCCCCGCCGCCGTTGACCAGGGTGTCGGCCAGGGTGTCACCGATCGGCGAGCCGATGCCGGTCACGTCGTCGACGCCGGTGGTGGCGCTGAACCCGCCGTTGGAGCCGGACGTGATGTCGTGGAAGTTGGCCGAGTACGCGGCCGTGGCCGCCGCGTACAGCTTCGGGTTGATCAGGCCCATGGCCGCCTTGCCCGCGGCCTTCGCCTTCTGGTCGACCAGTGCCGTGAAGCCGGACCACAGCGGCGCGACGCAACTGGTGCCGCCGACCGGCTCCCAGGAGCCTGCGATGTAGATGGCGTACGGGCTGCCCGGATAGTCGGCGTTCCCGGAGATGTCCGGGACGGTCCGCTTGGTGCCCGACGTGGTCTGCCAGGACGGCTTGGAGTACACAGTGGACACGCCACCGCCGGAGCCGCTCCACGCCTTCTCCGAGGCCCACGTGGTGCCCGAGAGGGTCAGCGTGGTGCCGCCGGCACCGGTGACGTACGGGCTGGACGCCGGGTAGTCGACGCCGGTGGCGCCGCTCTGGCAGTCGTGCGAGCCGTCGTCACCGGACGCGCTGTAGACCGTCATGCCCTCAGCGACGGCCTGGCTCAGCGCGTTGTCGGTCGAGGTCATCTCGGCCGTGCCCTGCTCGGCTTCGCAGCCGCCCCAGGAGATGGAGATGACCTGGGCCCGGTCGTCGGACACGATCTTGTTGGCCATGTCGATCTGGCCCTGATCGCTGTTGGGGGCCTCGTAGACCAACTGCGCGGCCTTCGGTGCGACACCGCGCACGATGTCGCTGTCCAGTTCGACCTCGCCCTGGCCCTCACCGGGATTGGAGTTGTAGTTCGCGCCGTCCACCGAGACCGTGGTCGCGGCCGGGCCGGACAGGCCGTACTGGTTCTCGTAGGTGGTGAGGTCGCCTGCGGTGTAACCGTCGAACTCCCACAGGGCGACGGTGATACCGGTGCCGTCCTCGCCGATGTCGTTGAAGCGGTAGGCGCCGTCGTACTGCGACGGGCCGTATCCGCTCGGGGTGGCATGTGGGGTCACGGCCTTCGGCTGCACCAGTTGCGGGTGCGCGACGGCCCGGCTGTCCAGGCCGCTGACACCCTGGACGAGCGCGGACACCGACGACGGCAGCGAGACCGCGGAGTCGTTGGCGCGGTAGTGCTTGCTGCCGCTGGTGTAGTTGGACAGCGTGGTGTGGAACGCCGAGTCGACCTGGCCCGCGGTGCCGCTGGCGTCCACCACCTGGCGGTTGCCGCTGACGCCGGTGACGGTCAGGCCGGCCGCGGTCAGGTACTGCTCGACCTGGTCGACCTGGGCCTGCGTCGGCGAATACCGTGCGGCGAACTGGGCGGCGGTCAGGTAGTGGCCGTACTCGGCACTGCCCGGGGTGGACACGGCGGCGTCGAACGCGGCCAGCCCGGCCGCGTCCCGGAGTTTCAGGCTGACGCCGACCGTGACCTGCTGGTTCGCGGCGACGGCGCTGTCGCGGTGCGCGCTCGCACCGGGTGACGCGGAGCCGGGCACGGTGACCAGCGGCTGGGCCGCGGCCTGGGCTAAGCCGGCCGAGACCAGGGAGCCGGCGGCCACCGCGGCCACCACCACCCCGGCCCGGGCCACGCGCCACCGAGCGCGCTGTTGACGGGTGTCGTGCATTGTGCAGGGTTCCTCTCTGGTGTTCGAGTGCTCGCGCGCCGCCGGTTCGCCCCTCGCAGCAAAAGGGCAGCACGCACCGTCCCGCGGACTGGAAATCAGGGAATTGCCAGACCGCCGGCTGGTACGGTTCTCGGTTTCGGTCACCGCCTCCGTGGTGTAGTTCGGAGAGCACGTAACGGCAGCAATCATGAATTCGCGTCCGGACCGCGGACACCAACGAAAGTAGGATGGCCCAGATTGCGGATGTGATCCGCATCACCATTCCATTGCACGGGTCACGCTGGTAGGCCGCCGTGTGGGCCACACCTGGCGATCCGCACGAGCCGCCCGTCGTGGTGCGCGGGAGATCTGGTCGGCGTGACAAGCG
>DASZXM010000433.1:0-2840 GCA_035546415.1 Pseudonocardiaceae bacterium | reverse complement strand
CGCTACCGCGCGGGGATCACGCCGTTCGACTCCGACGACCCGGATTCGGCGCGGATCAACTGGTCGGACCCCGGCGTGCATCAGAACCTCGCGTTCGGCGTGCAACCGGATCCGTTGTCCGGCATGCACTGCTGGCTGCAGAAGGTTCGCCTGACACCGGCGGAACCCGACGATCGCTACGGCGACGTCTACGTCGACGCCGCTCGCTCCCGCGAGGTGTACGAGCAGTGGCTGGCCAAGACGCGCGCCACCCGAGGACCGGGCGGCCAGCGGCGACCGGAGTTCCTGATGCGTCCGGTCAAGCCGCGCAGGCGGGCGTTCCGCGCCGCGGACTGAGGAGGTCGAACGACAGCGATGACGAGCACGATGCGTTCCAGCGGCGTCGACACCGACCTGCTGCGGGCCGCGGTGGGTGCGGTGACCGAGCCCGAGACCGGCCGCACGCTGGCCGAACTCGGCCTGGTCGAGGACGTCTCGACCCGGTGGGGCGGCCGGGTCCGGGTGCGGGTCGGGCTGATCGTCCGGGACCACCCGTCGGCGGACGTCCTGCGCGCCGGCGTGGCGGCGGCCGCGGCCACCGTGACCGGCGTGCGCCAGACAGCGGTCGACCTCGTCCCGCTGACCGAACGCGCCCGCGCCGACGCGGGCGACCGGCTTCGGGCGCGATCCCGGCCGATCGGTGACACCCCGCGTGTCTATGCGGTAGCCAGCGGCAAGGGCGGCGTCGGCAAGTCGACCGTGACGGCGAACCTCGCCGCGGCGCTGGCCGCCGACGGCCAGCGGGTGGGCGTGCTGGACGCGGACGTGTGGGGCTACTCGATCCCGCAGCTGTTCGGCGTGCGGCGGAGCCCGGTCGTGGTGGGTGGGATGATGCTGCCGATCTCGGCGTGCGGGGTGCGGCTGATCTCGACGGGGTTCTTCCTGGACGAGGACCAACCGGTGATGTGGCGCGGCCCCATGCTGCACAAGGCGCTGGAACAGTTCCTCGCCGACGTCTGCTGGGGCGAACTGGACGTGCTGCTGCTCGACCTGCCGCCCGGCACCGGTGACATCACGCTGTCCCTGCTGGAACTGCTGCCCGACGCCGCGCTGCTGGCGGTGACCACCCCGCAGGTGGCGGCGCGGTCGGTGGCGTCCCGCGTCGTCCGGATGGCCAGGGACACCGGGATGCCCGTGGCCGGCGTGGTGGAGAACATGTCGGCCGCGGTGTGCGACCACTGTGGACAGGAGACGCCGGTGTTCGGCTCCGGCGGCGGCGACCACCTGGCCGAGCAGGCGGGCGCACCCCTGCTCGGCCGGGTTCCACTGGACGTCGCGGCGCGCGAGGCCGGTGACCGGGGTGTGCCCGTGGTCCTGGACCACCCGGATGCGTGCTCGGCGGTGGAGTTCAGGCGGATCGCGGCGGGGTTACCGGTGGCGCGGCGGAGTCTGCTCGGTCGCGCGTTGCCGTTGTTGGTGAAGTGATCGCTATCCGTGGCCGAGCCCGCCGATCACGGCGTCCGCCACGACGATGGCCGTGACGAGTACCGCCAGCAGGACGTAGAGCCGGTCGCGCTGCCGGCGGTACGCCGCAGCCTGCAACACCAGGCCGGCGACCGGTAACGCCGCGAACATCGCCGCCGCGCACAGGATCACGGTCGCCGCCGCCGCGCGCCACGGGGTCCCTTCGAGGGCCGCGCCGATCGCCATCACCGATGTCGCGGCCGTCGTGCCCCAGCGCAGCAGGGCGTGCAGCGGGCCGGTCACGCGATGCGCCCGAACGGGCCCGATCCGGCCACGCCCCAGGCCGTCAGCACGGCCAGGGCGACCAGGACGACGGTGAACGCCGTGCGCAGCCATCCGGTCGGCAGCCTGGTCAACGCCGGTGCGCCGAGCAGTGACCCGGCCACCGAGCCGAGCACGACGGGAGCCACCAGGTCGGCCGTGACCTCGCCGCGCACCAGATAGGCGGCCGCGCCGCCGGCCGCCGTGACCCCGATCATCAGGTTGGCCGTCGCCGACGACACCCGGAACGGCAACCGGAGCGCCATGTCCATCGCGGGGATCTTGAGGATGCCGCTGCCGATGCCCAGCAATGTGGACAGCAGTCCCGCTCCCAGCATCAGCCCCAGGCCCAGGGGCAGGTGGTGTACCCGATGGGTGTCCGATCCCAGTCGCAGCCGGACGTCCAGGTCGCTCGTGGGCACCCGCACCGCGCGCGCCCGGCGCCGGCCCACCACGATCTGCACCGCCGAGACCGCGAGCACCGCGCTGAACAGCGCCAGCAGGGCCCGCGCGGGCACGTGGCCGACCGCGAGCACGCCGAGGAACGCGCCGGTCGCCGTGGCCGTCTCCAGCACGATCGCCAGCCGGAGGTCGGCGATCCCCGCCGACAGGAAGCGCGGTGCGCTGGCACAGGAACACGCCACCACGGACACGAGGCTGACGGCGATCGCGACCGGCAGCGCCGTGTGCGCCACCGCGATCAGGACGGGCACGACGAAGATGCCGCCCGCCATGCCGACGGCGCTGCCCAACGCGTTGGCCAGGACGGCCGCGCCGAACAGTTCGGCAGCCAGTCCGACGGTCACGGTCGGGCCTCGCGCGGTGTGCGCGGCAGGCGGGTCTCGAACGTGACCGCATCGCCGCGGTACTGGAGGGTCTCGTGGTCCACGGGACGGCCGTCGGTGGTGTGGACCGTGCGTTCGATGCGGAACACCGGATCGCCCGGCTGGATCTCCAACGCCTCCGCCGTGTGCTGGTCGGCCTTGGCCGCGCTCAGGCGGTAGGTCGCCGCCACCAGCGGCACGTCGTACTTGCGCTCCAACAGGTCGAACACCGGCTGTCGGGTCAGGTCGTCG
>DASZXM010000432.1:0-8497 GCA_035546415.1 Pseudonocardiaceae bacterium | reverse complement strand
AGCCTGGACCCGCGCCGCGCTGCGCGCACAGCTGGCGCCGGGCAGTGTCGTCCTGTCGATGTCCAGCGGCGCCGCGCTGGGCGGCTCACCGCTCAGCGGCGGCTACGCCAGCGCCAAGGCCGCGGTCCGCTACCTGCGCGGCTACGGCGCCGACGAGGCACAGCGCGCCGGACTGGACATCCGGTTCGTCACGCTGTTGCCGCAACTGACCCCGGCGACCGGCCTGGGCACGGTCGGCATCGCGGGCTACGCGGCGCGGCAGGGCGTCGACCCGGACACGTTCGTGCAGGGCATCCAGCCGATCCTCACCCCGGACCAGGTCGCCAAGGCGGTCCTGGAGATCACCGGTGACCCGGACAGCGCGGCCGAGTACCAGATCAGTGGCGCCGGGCTGCGACCGCTGGGCTGACCTACAGTGGACCGCACCGCACTCCCGGGAGACACCGTGATGCCCTCGGACGCCGAGTTCACGGCCGTCACCGAGCAGTACCGGCCGGAACTGCTCGCGCACTGCTACCGCATCCTCGGCTCGATCCACGACGCCGAGGACCTCGTGCAGGAGACGTACCTGCGGGCGTGGCGCGCGTTCAGCGGTTTCGAAGGCCGGTCGTCGGTGCGGCGGTGGCTGTACCAGATCGCCACGATGGCGTGCCTGACGGCACTGGAGAAGCGGACCCGGCGGCCGCTGCCGTCCGGCCTGTCCGCGCCGTCGGACGACCATCGGGTCGCCGTGACGGCCCGCGACCCGTCGGTGTCGTGGCTGCAACCGGTGCCCGACGCGCTGATCGGTGACCCCGGGACGATCGTGGCCGGGCGGGCCGGGGTGCGGCTGGCGTTCATCGCCGCACTCCAGTACCTGCCCGCCCGGCAGCGGGCCGTGCTGACGCTGCGGGACGTGCTGGCGTTTCGCACCACGGAGGTCGCGGAGATGCTGGACACCACGACGGCGGCCGTGGACAGCGCGCTGCGTCGGGCCCGCGCCCGCCTCGCCGAGGCGGGCCCGGTCGAGGACGACCTGGCCGAACCGGACGAGGCGACGACACGCACCCTGCTGGACAGCTACACGGACGCGTTCACCCGCGCCGACGCCGCCGCGCTGGTCACCCTGCTGCGCGCCGACGTGGAACTGGAGATGCCCCCCACGCCGACGTGGTTCACCGGTCGCGACGCGGTGGTCGGCTTCCTGGGCACCCGGGTACTGCGCCACCCCGGCCAGTGGCGCATGGCACCCACCAGCGCCAACGGCCAACCGGCCGCCATCACCTACGCCCGCACCGACGACGGTGGCTACCGCCCCTACGGCATCCAGGTCCTCACCCTGATCGGCACCCGCGTGGCCCGCATCACGGCGTTCAAGGACCCGTCCCTGGTGCCGACGTTCCACCGGACACCCAACGACGTGTGCGCCGGTGACTAGGCGTTGCCGGCCTGCCAGGTGGACCAGCTGACCTGCCAGTCGCCGTACAGGTCGTACAGCGGCATCGGTGGCCCGCCGGAGTTGGTCACCTCGACGACGTCGCCGATGTTGAAATGGTTGAAGAACCACTTCGCGTCGGCCTCGTTGAGGTTGATGCAGCCGTGCGACACGTTGGCCGAGCCCTGCACGCCGACCGTGGCCGGGTTCTCGTGCACGAACTCTCCCGAGTTGGAGATGCGTTCGTCCCAGTACTCGGTCTCGTTGTACGAGTTCGGGCCGCTGCACACCCCGTAGGAACACGAGTTCATCTGCACCGACTGGGATCGCTGCGAGATGACGTGGATGCCCGAATGGGTCGGCAGGGACGCGCGGCCCATGCTGATGTTCATCGTCTTGACCAGGCTGCCGTTGTGGTAGATGCCCATCCGGTGGGTGTGGCCGTCGGCCTTGGCCACCCACGAGTCGTGCACCTTGTAGGTCACGTGACGGTTCTCGGCACCGTAGATGCCGCCACCCATGTCCAGGCCGAAGATCTTCGCGGTCACGCTGATGGTCGTGCCGGGCTGCCAGAACGTCCGCGCCCGGTAGTGCACCTCGTTGCTGCTGATCCAGTACCAGGCGCCGGGCTGGGACGGCGACGTGGTGACCGTCAGCGCGTCCTGCACCGCCTTCTTGTTCGTCACCGCGTGCCGGAACTGGAACACCACGGGCTGGCCGATGCCGATGCTGGCCACCGAGGTCGGCGCGGGCACCATGTTCGCGTACATCGTCCGCGCCGGCGTCAGCGTCCGGACCGTCGCCGAGCGGGTGGTCTGCCTGCCGGCGCTGTTCTCACCGACGGCGCTGATCCGGTAGGTGGTGCCGTACGCCATCTGGTCGGACGTCCAGGTCGCCTTGTCGGCCGACAGCGTGCCCGCGAGGTGCGTGCCCTTCGCCGTGTCGGTGACGGTGACGCCGGTCAGCGTGCCGTGGGTGGCCTTGACCACGATCGGGTCGGCCGGGCTGACCGTGCCGGACGCGGACGGCGTGATGGCCAGCGCGACGTCCGGCGCGGGTGGCGTGGTGTTCGTCACGACTCCCGCTCCGCCACCGGTCCCCGTCCCCGGTGCACCGGACGGTGTCGACGTGCAACCGGCCAACAGCGTCCCGGCCACCGCCAACCCGACCACCAACCGACCAGCTCTGTGCATCAGTGTCCTACTCCTCGGCGTCCTGCTCCGCGCGGTGGATTCGCTGTCTATGACTCGTAGCGGCCGGAAAAGGTTGCCGCGCGGGACCGGAATCACCCCTCCGGAGGCCGGCGCGTGCGCGTCGGCGGTGCCCGGTGGTCACCGGTGGCGGGCGAGGGCTGTACTCACCCGCCACCGGGTCGGCCCGCTTTCGGCGTGCGGGCCGCGCCGCTCGGCGGCAGCGGATCGGTACGCCCCGCACCGATCGCGCCACGCGAGCCCGTTGCTTTTCCGAAAAGAAAGGAGCCGCGTTCCCGTTTCCGGCTCCCGATTCCGACGTCACAAATGATCGCCGATCACACAAAGGGCGGGCAACGCATTTACCGGCCGGCCGCACCCCACGACGGGTCCCGGGCGCCGCCACGAGGTAAGTTCTCCATGCGACGAACATCAGCGAAGGAGTCGGTGTGCGCTATCGGACGCTCGGTGACAGTGGCCTGCTCGTCTCGGTGGTCGGCCTGGGATGCAACAACTTCGGTGGCCGACTGGACGTCGAGCGAACCCGCGCGGTCGTCGACGCCGCCATCGACGTGGGCATCACGCTGCTGGACACGGCGGACATCTACGGCAACCGGGGCGGTTCCGAGGAATTCCTCGGTCAGGTGCTGGAAGGCCGCTGGGACAAGGTCGTGCTGGCCACCAAGTGGGGACACCAGGGCGTCGACATGGGGTACGGCCCGGCCGCCGGGGCCAAGGGCGGCCGGGCGTACATCCGCCGCGCCGTCGAGGAGTCGCTGCGTCGCCTGCGCACCGACCACATCGACCTGTACCAGCTGCACACCCCGGACCCGGTCACGCCGATGGCCGAGACGATCGCCGCGGTGAGCGAACTGGTCGCCGAGGGCAAGGTGCGCTACGCCGGCCACTCGAACCTGTCCGGCTGGCAGATCGCCGAGGCCGCGCACACGGCGACCGAGATCGGCGGCGTGCCGTTCATCTCGGCCCAGAACCACTGGTCGCTGTTCGAGCGTGCCGTCGAACAGGAGGTCGTGCCGGCCGCGATCCACTACGGCCTGGGCGTGCTGCCGTACTTCCCGCTGGCCAACGGCCTGCTCACCGGCAAGGTCCGCCGGGCCACCGGCATCCCGGAGGGCTCCCGGCTGGCCGGCCGGACGCACCTGGTCACGGAGGAGCGGCTGGACACGGTCGAACGCCTCGTCGAGTGGGGCGAGAAGCACGACCGCAGCCTGCTGGAGATCGGCATCGGCGCACTGGCCGCCCAACCGGGCTGCTCATCGGTGATCGCGGGCGCGACGTCGCCGGAACAGGTGATCGCGAACGCCCAGGCGGGCGAGTGGGAGCCGACGGACGAGGAACTGGCCGAAATCGACGCGGTCCTGGCCGGCCCGACGGCCGAGTAGCCGACCCGGTGCTCGCGCGCGGTGAGGTGTGGCGCGAGCACCCGGCCGGCCGAGCACGCGCGGCTGGCCGGCCCGCCGGCCGCGTACACCGCCCAGGTGCTCGCGGTGAGCTGTGGCGCGCGAGGACCGGGATGGCCCACTACGCGGCGAGCGGACGCTGAGAGGTCTGCCGGGCACCTCGGCGAGAAGCGCGGCGGTCCGACTCGCGCGGCCCGCGCTCCGCGCTACGTCCTGCCCTCGACCGTTCGGCGGGCCCAGGCCAGTTCCAGCTTGCCCGTCGGCGTTCTGGCCAGGCGCTCGACCAGGACGATCGTGCGCGGGACCTTGTAGCCGGCCAGTGATCGGCGGACCCAGTCCCGCAGCGCCGACTCCGTGAGCGGTGCGCGGGTCGCCACGACCGCGGCGACCCGTTCGCCCCACGTCTCGTCCGCCGTGCCGATGACCACGCAGTCGGTCACGTCGGGATGGGTGAGCAGCGTGTGCTCGACCTCCGCCGGGTAGACCTTCTCGCCCCCGGTGTTGATGACGACCGAGCCGCGGCCCAGGAACCGGATCGCGCCGTCGGGTTCCAGTTCGACCAGGTCGCCGGGCATGGAGTAGCGCACGCCGTCGATCGTGCGGAACGTCGCCGCCGTCTTGTCGCTGTCCTTGTGGTAGCCGAGCGGGATCGGGCCACTGAACCCGAGCACACCCGTGCCGCCGGGGGCGGCGATGCCGTCCTCGGGTGTGATGACCTTGGTCGCGGCCACCGGGTAGAACCGGGCCGGCAGGTCGTCGACCGAATTCGTGATGGCGAACGCGAACGGGCCACCCTCGCTGGACGCGATCGCGTCGGTGATCGTCACCGACGCCCGCGAGTGCAGGGCGTGCTTGAGGCGATCACTGAACGCCGTCCCGGAACTGACCACCGAGCGCAGCGACGACAGGTCGTGCGGCGTGCCGTCGTCCTCCGCGCGGACCAGTTCGTCGACCAGTGGCTGGCACACCGCGTTGCCGGCGACCAACAGTGTGTCCACGCGCTGCGCGGCCACGGTCTCCCAGACGTGCCGCGCGTTCAGCCCGCCCGGTCGTGTGGTGACGGCCCGCCCGCCGGCCAGCAGCGCGCCCATCGTGTTGAACAGGCCGGTCGCGTGCATCAACGGCACGACCGGCAGTGTCGTGGGGGAGCGGCCCTCGGCCCGCGCGGACACGGCGAGCTCGACGGCCTCGTCGAGCGTCGCCGGCAGGCCGTCGACACCCAGCCTGCGGAACACGGCGACGCCCATGCTGTGCAACAGGTCGGCCTGCCGCCAGATCACCCCCTTCGGTGTGCCCGTGGTGCCGCCGGTGTACATGAACAGCTGGTCGGAGCCGGGCCGAGGACTGCGCGGCCGCGGGTCCGTGCCGGCGAGCACGTCCTCCAGCGACACCGCGTCGGGTCCGGCACCGGCACCGACTCGCACCAACAGCCGCAGTGTCGGCACGTGCGCCGCCGCGTGGTGCACGTTGGCCGCCAACTCGCCGCTGAACACGACCGCCTTCGCGTCGGCGTCGGCCAGCAGTCCGGTCAGCTCGCCCTCGGTGTACCGGTAGTTCGCGTTGACCGGGACGGCACCGATCTTGAACGCCGCGAACACCGTCTCCAGGTACGCGGCGCCGTTGTACAGGTAGCACGCGACCGTGTCCCCGGGGCCGACGCCGGCATCCGCGAGCGCGTTCGCCAACCGCGCCGCCCGGTCCTCGAACTCGGCGTACGTGTGGTCGTGGCCGGGTTCGGACACGGCGCACGCGTCCGGAATGCGGTCGGCGACGGCTTCCCAGATGGTGCCGAACGAGACGTCCACGCATACCAGCCTGGCCGACGGCCAGTGGGCCGCGCATCGGGTTGTCCCCGCCGCGGAAGACTTGTTCGATCCAGCACGCCGACACCGGAACTTCGATGCGAATATTTTGCATACTGCACGCATCGTCGGAGGAGTGCCATGGTGGACGTGGTCGGTGCCGGTTTCGGACGGACGGGCACGCTGTCACTCAAGGCGGCCCTGGAACGCCTCGGCTTCGGACCGTGCCTCCACATGGAGGAGGTGCTCGCCAGTCCGGACGCGACCGCCCGGTGGACCGGCGTCGGACCCGATGCCGACTGGGACGCCCTGTTCCGGGGCTACCGGTCGACCGTCGACTGGCCGGGCGCGCGGTTCTGGCGCGAACTCGTCGGGCACTACCCCGCGGCGCCGGTGATCCTGACCGTCCGCGACCGTGACGCGTGGTACGACAGCGCGGACACGGCGCTGTACCGGCCGTACGTGCACGTCCGCGACGGCAACGGCGTCGCCGCGATGAAGGCCATGCTCGGTTCGGTCATCTGGGACGGCACGTTCGACGGCCGCTTCGCCGACCGCGACCACGCCCTGCGCGTGTTCGACGAGCACAGCGCCGCCGTGCGCCGGGAGATCCCGGCGCAGCGGTTGCTGGTGTTCGAGGTGGCGCAGGGGTGGGCGCCGCTGTGCGACTTCCTCGGCGTGCCGGTGCCCGACGAGCCGTTCCCGCACCTGAACGATCGCGCGTCGTTCCTCGCCAAGCAGCAGGCGCGGCTGGCCGCCCGCGGAGCCGTGTGACGGCACGTCCCGCGTACCGCCGATCCTGGGAGTGACAGGGACAGCGACGCTCGCCAGACTGATCGGATGGCTACCGTGCCGATCGAGCCGTACACGGCCGTCGGGCTCGTCCCGACCGTGCGGGGTATCCGCACCCGGGCCGACATCGGCCGCAATCTGGACCACATCGCCCATCTGTTCAAGGCGGCGTTCTGGCTGTCCTCGCTGGATCTGCCGGTTCGGTTGGTCGCCGTCCCCGAAGGCGGCCTGCAGGCGTTCAACGACGAAGTGCTCGACCTGGACCACGTCACGTTCGCGCGGGAGTGCGCGATCGACATTCCCGGCCCGGAAACCCGTTTCCTGGGCGATCTGGCCCGCGAGTACGACACGTACGTCATGGCACAGGCCAAGGCGACGCACCCGGAGTTCCCGGACCGTTTCTTCAACGTCGGTTTCGCGATCGACCCACGCGGCGAGATCGTGCTCAAACACTACAAGCTGGCCACGCTCTACCCGGTGGAGCACTCCGTCACCCCGCACGACGTGTGGGACCGCTGGGTGGAGTTGTACGGGCTCACGCTGGACGCGTTCTTCCCGGTGGCGGACACCGAGATCGGCCGGCTGGGCGTGCTGATGGCCAACGAGGGCTCCTACCCGGAGAACGCGCGTGGCCTGGCGCTCAACGGCGCCGAGATCCTCTACCGGGCGTCCTATCCGCACCCGCACACCGGCAACGAGTTCTTCGAGATCCAGAGCCGGGCCAGGGCGCTGGACAACAACGTGTACGTCGTCGCACCCAATCTGGCCACCTACTACCTGACACCCGAGTCCGTCGACCCGATCGACACGTTCGGCGGCCGTTCCCTGGTGATCGACTACAAGGGCCGGGTCGTGGGCCAGCACCTGTACGGCGCCGGGTCGTCGTACGTCGCCGGCACGATCGACATCGCCGCGCTGCGGCATTTCCGTACCCACGCCCAGTGGGACAACTGGGCGAAGGACCTGCGCACCGAGATGTACCGGCTCATCTACGACCGGCCGATCTACCCGAAGAACCTGTACGCCGAACGGGCGCCGTTCAACCACAAGGAGTTCCACGACGAGGTGATCGCGAAGCAGCGTCAGCTGATGATCGACAGGGACGTGTACCGCGCGGACTAGGAGGATGCATGGCGGAACTGGCGGACCTCTCGGCGGTGGAACTGCTCGCCGGCTACCGGACCGGCGCGCTGAGCCCGGTCGACGTCATCGAGTCGGTCCTGGACCGGGTCGCGCTCGGCGAGCCGACGCTGCACGCGACGTACGCGCTCGACCCGGAGGGTGCCCGCAAGGCCGCCGCCGAGTCGGCGCGGCGGTGGCGGCGCGGTGCACCGGCCGGACCGTTGGACGGCGTTCCGGTGACGGTGAAGGAGAACATCGCCACCGAGGGCACGCCGGTGCCGCTGGGCACGGCCGCCACCCGGCTCGTGCCCGCCGAACGGGACGCGCCCGCCGCCGCACGGCTGCGGGAGAGCGGTGCGGTGATCTTCACCAAGACCACCATGCCGGACTACGGCATGCTCACGTCCGGAACGTCCAGCTTCCACCCGTTGACCCGCAACCCGTGGCACACCGACCGCACGCCCGGCGGTTCCAGCGCGGGCGCGGGTGCGGCGGCCGCCGCCGGGTACGGCCCGCTGCACGTCGGCACCGACATCGGCGGGTCGGTGCGGCTGCCGGCCGGCTGGTGCGGCCTGGTCGGCCTGAAGCCCAGCCAGGGCCGCGTCCCGGTGTCACCGCCGTACTACGGCCGGGTGGTCGGCCCGTTGACCAGAACGGTCGCCGACGCCGCGCTGCTGATGTCGGTGCGGTCCGGATTCGACGCCCGCGACCACACCGCGCTGCCGCCCGCGGAGATCGACTGGCTCGCGCTGGACG